>NZ_MLAO01000010.1 GCF_002272835.1 Helicobacter sp. 11S03491-1 | reverse complement strand
GGGATCAACTCTATCCTGACAGATCATTGGAGAGTTTATGCGGATGTGGATGCAGGATTCTTAGGGACTCATTACCAACAAAATTATCTTGTTTCTATCGGGGGAAGGTATGCTTTTGGGAAGAAAGCAGCAGTTAATAAAAAACACAACATTTCTACCGGCACCGATGAAAAAACAATTAATCCGGATTCAGATAAAGATAATTTTGATAAGGGTTTATAGAAATTCGATTTTATAAACCTTAATCAATATCTCTATATTTGTCAAAAAAAGTTTGCAACACTCTTGAAATAATCTTTTATCAAAAAAATAAATTAGTCACTCAAAAATAAGGATACAAAATCAATTAAATATTATGAGAAAATAATAATTTATAAGAAAATATAAATCAATTAAAAGCGAATTCTAAAATATACTCTATAACTCAATCTTTTACTTCTATTCACTTGTTTGAATTTGAGAAAGGAAAAAGATAGATATAGACCTACTGACTTTCACATTAAATCAAAAGATGATAAATAAAAAGATTAAAGAATGATCAAAAATTAAGAATATCAGATTCACCGGATATTGTTTTATTTAAAAACCGGAAACAAACTTTTAGGTTGAGTAGTTGAACAACAAAAGGCTTTAAATAATTCTCAAAAAAAGTTAAAATGATAAAAATATTCAGATTTGATTTTATAAAAATTTCTTTGTTTATAATATAATTATAAATACAAATTTTTTTAACAAAAGGATAGATTATGAAAAATCTAATAACCATAAGTATAGCAACAATTATACTAAGCGGATGCGTAGCTTTGGATTCACAAGATCCTCAAAACAATACTACTCAATACAGAATAGAACATAACAAAACACAACCTCAAGATTCCAAGAAAAATACTACACAACACCCCATGCAATATCGTAATATCAATAAACAACAATCTCCTTATACTCCCTCGGAAGAAACCACTTGGCAACCTGAGCAAAAATAATCAAAAGATTATTTTTGTATCGAAGGAATTTTTAAATTTCTATACTTCTAATTACAATCTTTATGATTAGAAGTATTTGATTATAAAATGTTACTTTTTATAATTTCTTTATCTTTTTATTCCTCAAAATCTTCAAATACCGGATTTATAGTTTATCATTAGAGATGAGATTTTTTGTAAGGAAAGAAAATGAGTAAGATTTTTAGTTTAAGCTTTTGGATAGCTATTGGAGTGATAGGAGCTTTTTGCTTTGGTGTTTTGGCTCTCAATCAAGGAGAAAACATCAATGCAGTTTGGCTTATCATTGCCAGTGCATGCATCTATAGCATTGCTTATCGATTTTATAGTAAATTTATTGCTTATAAAGTGCTTCAGCTTGATGATAATCGATCTACACCCGCAGTCATCAATAATGACGGGAGAGATTATGTCCCAACCAATAAAGTTATTTTGTTTGGGCATCATTTTGCAGCTATTGCCGGAGCAGGACCACTTGTAGGTCCTATTTTGGCTGCACAAATGGGATATTTACCAAGCATGATATGGATTTTGATAGGGGGTGTGCTTGCCGGAGGAGTGCATGATTTTGTGGTCTTATTTCTTTCACTTCGGCGTAATGGCAAATCCTTAGGAGAAATGATCAAGCAAGAAATGGGGCATTTCACAGGTGCATTTGCAATGCTTGGAATATTTGGGATCATGATTATTATCATTGCCATTTTGGCAATGGTGGTACTCAAGGCTTTGGCAGATAGCCCTTGGGGATTTTTCACTATTGCTATGACAATACCAATTGCAATTATAATGGGCATATACATGCGTTATATCCGACCGGGAAGAGTAGGAGAGGCTTCAGTTATTGGGTTTATTCTCTTGATGATTGCTCTTTATTGTGGGAGATATATTTCTTCTGATCCTGCTCTTGGAGCCTTATTCACCTTTGATGAACGCACGCTTGCAATAATGATGATTGGCTATGGGTTTATAGCGGCTATTTTACCCGTATGGTTTTTGCTTGCCCCACGCGATTATCTAAGCACATTTTTAAAGATAGGGGTTATTTTAGGTATGGCTATAGCAATTATTTGCGTCGCTCCACCATTACAAATGCCAAAACTTACTCAATATCTTGATGGAAGCGGTCCTGTATTTGCAGGGAACTTGTTTCCTTTTCTTTTTATTACAATTGCTTGTGGGGCTATTAGTGGGTTTCATGCCCTAATTGCTTCAGGCACAACTCCAAAAATGCTGGAAAAAGAATCTCATGCACGACCGGTAGGTTATGGTTCTATGATTATGGAATCCGGCGTAGCGATTATGGCATTGATTGGGGCTACAATTTTGCATCCGGGATTATACTTTGCTATCAACTCTCCAGCCATTACAATTGGCACAGATATTATCTCTGTAGCCCATACAATCTCAAACTGGGGCTTTAGTATCACACCTCAAGAAATACAAACCCTCACTCAAAACATAGGCGAACATACAATTTTAAGCCGCACAGGGGGAGCGCCTACTTTTGCCATTGGTCTGGCGCTGATTGTCCATCAACTCATTGGAGGAACACAAATGATGGCTTTTTGGTATCATTTTGCTATTTTATTTGAAGCGCTATTTATTTTAACTGCTGTGGATGCAGGCACAAGAACTTGTCGTTTTATGGTCCAAGATATTTTGGGGCATATCTATAAACCATTGGGCAATACCCATTCATACCTTGCAGGTATTCCAGCTACGGCACTCTGTGTAGCCGGATGGGGGTATTTTCTTTATCAAGGCGCTATTGATCCTAAAGGAGGCATTTATTCTTTATGGCCATTATTTGGAGTGAGTAATCAAATGCTTGCAGGTATGGCGCTTCTACTTGCTAGTGCTGTTTTATTTAAAATGGGAAAAGGAAAATATGCTTGGATTACTATCTTACCTGCTGCATTTGTTTTAATAGCGACACTTTATGCCGGGGCGCAAAAAATTATGCCCGCCAGTGGAGATAAGATCGCAGATAGTGTTAGTCATGTAGCCATTGCCCAAAATCTTACTGCCAAGCTGCCAACCCTCAGTGATAGCACCCAAATATCTGAGATAAAAAGCACTATTACAAATAATATTGTCAATGCAATTTTATGCGCATTTTTTATGCTTGTTACTTTATTTGTCATCTTCTCTTGCATGCGCATCATACTAAGTTGTCTCAAAAATGGGAGAGAGAATATCTGCCCTCCCTTAGATGAGTCACCCTACATAAAGGCATATTAATGAAATGGATTGTAAAATTATCTCAACTTTATAAAAAATCTGACAGATTTTTTCATCTCTTAGTTGGACTTCCAAGTTATGATAAATATTTGGAGCATATGCGCAAAAATCATCCGGATAAAATTCCCAAAACTCAAAAAGAGTTTTTTATACAAGCTCAAGATTCCGGATATGGGAGCGATGGTGCTAAAAAATGCTGATAAAAACAAAACAATATCGGGGATATTAAACAAATTATTTAGAAGCATTCAAGCACCTAAAGAATATATAAATTAACCTGTAATAAATGTTATTCTTAAAGCACAAGATAAATCTAACAATATCTAAATATAAAAATAACGTTTATAAATCTAAAAAATTCTTTAGTAATTCTTTTCCATAGGTTGATAGAATGGATTCAGGATGAAATTGCACTCCATAAATTTCATAATCTTTATGTCTCAATGCCATTAAAATTCCATCTGAACTAAAACCTAAAGGCAAAAGATCGCTAGAGAGAGAAGAGACATGCAAGGAATGGTATCTCCCCATCTTCACCTCATTAGGCAATCCCCTAAAAAGAGGGCAAGGAAAAATTTTGATAAGAGAAGCTTTTCCATGTATAGGCATTTTTAATTTTGAAACTTTTCCTCCAAAAACTTCTGCAATACACTGATGCCCCAAACAAACTCCTAAAATTTTTTTATTCGTTTGATAATGCTTGATTGTTTCCATACTTATCCCGGCATCTTTAGGATTACCAAAACCCGGAGAAATAATGAGATGAGTATAAGGACGAAGTTTTTCTAAGCTAATTTGATCACTCTTGTATATATCCGGAGTATATCCAAGCATTTCTATCATATGCGCTAAATTATAAGTAAAAGAATCATAATTATCAATAAGGGCTATGGACATTTTTAAAACTCACTTCTACCATTTTACGAACAGAATTTATACAATAAATTTTATCTGCTTTTAAAAAATCTTCAAGACTTAAAATTCTTTCTTGGATAATTCCCTCTCTTAATAATTTCTGCCTATAAATACCTCCTAATAACCCCTGACAAATAGGAGGGGTAAAAAATTTTTCTCCCATTTGAAGGACTATATTGCTTCTAGCTCCTTCCGTAATGTTTCCATCTTGATTATAAAATATTTCATCAAAAATAAGATTTTGATTGATTTTATTCATCGCTTCATCATACCATGGGCGGCGAGTTGTTTTATGATACAAAAAATCATTATGACTATTGATAAAATTAGAATGAAGAATAACTTGATTGGTTTTATGAGGCACATATAATTGAGTGCTTAAAGTACTTTTGCCATTCTTGTCTAAAAGAATTCTTAATATTCCATTTGAATTTGGTTTATAAGCTTCTAAAGAAGTATCAAATTTAAAACCAAAGTATTGTGCAGAATTTTTTAAGCGCTCTAAATGTTCCCAAAAATCCTCAATCACCAAATTCTCTACTCTCATTGTCTCTACAAGAAAAAAATCACGCTTTGGGAGGATAAAAAATGATTTTAACCGACTTTCTTGAAATTCATTTTGAACCTCACTATCCCAGATGATTCCCCCTCCAACTCCAAGCTGATATTTTTTCTTATTTGCTTGTTTGTAAAGAGTGCGTATTGGCACGCTAAAACACATTTTATCTTTTTGTATCACTCCAATAGCCCCGCAATAAACCCCTCTTTGATAATCCTCAAGGATATGAATAATTTCCATTGTTTTGATTTTTGGAGCCCCTGTGATAGATCCACAAGGAAACAAAGCTTCAAGAATTTGATAAAGACTCATATTTTGAGGAATATTTGCCTTGACTTCTGAAACCATTTGATGCAAAGTAGGGTATGTATGGATTTCAAAAAGCTTGCTAACCTTCACACTGCCTTTAAGTGCGATTTTACTTAAATCATTGCGCAAGAGATCGACAATCATTACATTTTCACTTCTATTTTTAATATCATTTTTTAAAAATTCTTGATTTTTTTCATCTTCTATTTTATCAACACCTCTTTGAATTGTCCCTTTCATCGGACGGGTTAAGATTTGACGTTGATGATTGCAAATACTAATCTCAAAAAATAATTCCGGCGAAAAAGAAAGCACGCTTTCAAATTCATTGATAAACAAAGCTTTATAAGGAGTATCTTGATTCAATAAAATTGATTTAAAAATATCTATTTCATTACAATGAGTAGTTATTTCTAAAGGATAAGTAAAATTTACTTGATAGGTATCTCCCCTGGCAATAAAATCCTTAATTTGTCTGATTTTTTTATTATAGAGTTTTTGGGGCATAGATGTGGATGCATAGGGATAAAAAACTTCTTTGGAATCCAAAAAATCTTTATTCAAATCACAACTTTGAGCAAAATGCTCAAAATACAAAAGAGGCAAATCACTTTTATTTTGCTTTCCCAAAAAAACATCTTTAGCCTCATATTTGATATAACCTACAAAATACCCCTCTTTTTGATGCATATCAATATATTCTAACGCTTCTTTAACCCCCTTTGCATCAAAAGCAACAAGTTTGTGAAGGCTTTGTGAATAATATTTGTCTCCAAAAATCATTCCTGAAAAATAGCCTCAAATTTTTCTACCAAAAATATAGGGTTATAGCTCATTTTTGCCTTTCTAAGACCTTCTATACCCAAATCCTCTTCACGATTAGCATAAACATAAGAGCTAAATTCATTCAAAAGCAACTGCTGGTTAATAATCTGGTAAGCCCCTCTATAATCAGAATCTGCCTTTTCAATATGCACCACAACCATTTCAGAATTAATTACTTCTCCAAAGCTAAAAGCGATAATTCTATTATTTACAGATATAAATCCACCCCTTAACCCCAAAAATTCATAATCCTCCAACACATTCCTGATACCGATATTTTCATCTTTTAATCCTTGGCTTGCTTGTTTTGCTGTCTTCGCAAACCATTCTTCCCACACACAAAGAACATCATATTTATTTTGGGCATCGATGCTTGTATAGATAAATTCAGGATAAGTTTGCAAAAATCCGTTAAGGTGATTTTTTTTCTTATGGTATTTCCTGCCATTGAGTTCAATCAATTCAGAAATACTATAAACATAATCACTTCTATCGCGATTGGGATGCAAAACAAAACGCCCATTAAAATGCTTACAAAGAGCTTGGGTATTTTTAGCTTCAAGAGAATGAAATTCCAATTTTTCACCCTTATGCTTACAATCATTTATTAATTCTACAATACATGAAATTTTATTTTCTTCTTTTTCTCCAATAGGATAAAAATAAAATGGTTTTTGTCCCTCATATTGCGTGCGTATTACCAAACACTCTTGAACAATTCCATAGCGAATATCCCTAGCATGCTGCCAAATATAAAGATTTCCAAAACTAACATCAGATATATAAAAAAAATCTTTGTTTAAATAAGAATCCAATAAAGGCTTATGGTCTAAAGAAATTTTTTTATACTCAATCATTTGTTTTCCCACCCATCCATTTTAACATAGCTGCCCAACCATTTGAGTTCATTTTTTCGCAAGGCAAAAAGTTTTTGAATATGATCATCATCTCTATGTCCTTCAAAATCAATATAAAAACCAAAACTAAAATCTGATTTTGTTTTGATAGGGCGTGAATCAATCTTAGTAAGATTAATACCCATTTGAGCAAAATCTTTTAACAAGCCAAGCAATGTGCCGGATTTCTCAAATCCTATCAAATTGGCAAAAATCGAAGTCTTATCTTTCCCACTTGTTTGATTAGTGAAATCACTAATAATCACAAAACGTGTTTTATTCTTATTAGAATCTTCAATATTATCAAACATGATAGGTAAATGATACAATTTTGCTGCAATTTTTGAGCAAATCGCAGCAGAATTTTTATCCTCTTTTGCAAGTTGAGCAGCTTTGGCAGTAGAATCTACCGGGATTCTATCTATTTCATATAACTGATGAGATTCTATAAAATTATTACACTGCCCAAAAGCAATATCTTTAGAATAAATTCGCCTAATATCTCTAAGATGTTCGCAATTAGTAGCAAAACTATGGTGGATAGGCAAAATAATTTCTGCAATGATTTTTAACTCAGAATTTGCAAGCAAATCAATACTATCACCCACCATTCCATTGGTATTATTCTCCAAGGGCACAACACCATATTTTGCTCGTTTGAGTTCAACAGCTTTAAAAACAGAGTGAATATTTGTCATAGCCAAATATTCACTCATCGCCCCAAAACGATCTTCGGCTGCTTGATGTGTATAGCTCCCCAAAGGTCCTAAATAAGCAACCTTTTCAGGAAGTTCCAAATTTCTTGAAATGGCAAAGATCTCTTGGTAAATAGCTTCAATCGCCTTGTTATTTAAAAAATCTGATTGTTTCTTTGATAAACGTTCAATAATTTGTCTTTCACGTTCAGGTCGATAAATACTTGCTTTTGATTTGATTTTTTCTTTGCCAATTTCAGAGACAATTGCCAAACGTTTATTCAAAAGTTCAAATATCGCATCATCAATCCTATCAATTTCTGCTCTTCTTTCATTTAATTTCACACAAAACTCCTTGTAAAATATTGAGTTCATCTTTTATCAAATCTTCAAAACTTTCTCGATGTTTGAGTATCCTGTCTATACCATTTTCCACTCCAACTTCTGCAGCCCTTTTTCTTGTGTTGTAATTACTTGACATGCTATATCCATAAGCTCCGGCATTTTCAAACACAAGCAAATCCCCACTTTGCAAGGGAGGGAGCAAAATATTTTTTGCTAAATAATCTCCACTTTCACAAATAGGACCCACAATGTCTGCTTTGGTCTTTTGTGCTTCTTCTGTAGAATTTTTGGAATACACTCTAACTTTATGAATAGCCTGATATAAGCTGGGTCGGATAAGATCATTCATAGCTGTATCAACGATTACAAAACGCTTGTCCTTGGTGTGTTTCTCATACAAAACCTTGCTAATCAAAAAACCACTCTCCCCTACAATATATCTACCGGGCTCACAAATAATTGTCAAATCTAACCCCTTCAAAGCTTTCAAAATAGCTTGAGCATATTCATAGAGATTAATTTTTTCTTCATCGCTATAAGTAATACCCACGCCCCCACCAACATCAAAAAACTTCAAATGAATTTCAAGAGCAAGTAACGATCTTGTAAAATCTGCAATTTTTTCAGCTGCAGCTATGATGGGATCTAAATCACTCAATTGTGATCCAATATGAAAATGTATGCCCACAGGTTCTAAGAATAGAGAATTTTTTGCATGTAAATAAAGTTCGAAAGCTTTATGCTTATCTACACCAAATTTATTTTCATGTAATCCTGTTGAAATATAAGGATGCGTTTTAGCATCAATATTGGGATTTACTCGAATGGATATACGTGCCTTTTTGCCCAATTTTTTAGCAATATATTCAACTCTTTTAAGCTCTTGTTGGGATTCTACATTGATAAACAATATATCAAGTTCCAAAGCCTCCGTAATTTCTTCATCACTTTTACCCACACCGCTAAAAATAATTTTATATTTTTTTATTCCTGCCAAAATAGCACGCTTAACTTCTCCAATAGAAACACAATCTGCTCCACTTTCAAGTTTTGCAAGCGTATTGATAACACTTAAGTTAGAATTTGCTTTCAATGCATAACAAATGAGAGATTTTCTAGCATTAAAAGCATTTTTAAAGTTCAAAAATTGATTTTTAATTTTGTCTAAGTCATACACATACAAGGGAGTTTTATACTCATTTGCCAATTTTAAAAAATCCATTATTGCTTCCCTTAATAGAGTTTAAAAATAAAAAGGTTACAATTCTAGCTAAAAAGTCTTTATGGATATATTTAATATTGAGAAGGGAAATATGAATCCGAACGCATTTTTTATTATCGTTTCATTTGTAGTCGTTATGGGAGTGTTTATTATTACGCTTATTAAACTTTTAGGTAAGAAGAAGCAACAAGAGTTTGCTGAAGAAATTATTGTTGATTATGAAACTGTCATGTTATTGCTTGATTCTAAATATAGCACCCCAAAGGATTTGCAAAAAGCTATTGATTATTTTTTCAATAATTATCGCAATTGGAATTTGTCTAAATCACAAAAAAAGAATTTTTTATTTACGTTATGTGTGCATGTCAATGCAAATTCAAAACTCATTCTGCAGACCCAAAAGCGACTTACTAAACTCAACCCTCAAATGAAAAATGATTTTGAAAAGATAGTCAAAAAAGCCATTGATATGCGTTAAAATCTCATTTAAAACCTTGATATTGTGGCAAAAATACTGCAAAATTCAAACCATTTATCTTAAAAAATGTATCTTGCTTTGATTTTATAGGACAAATTTTAAATAAAATAATTCTAAAATGGATTTTATCCTCATTAAACTTTGATCAAAGCCTTGTATCAAAATAAATTTACTTCATATTACCGGCCACACTCTATAGTGTGTCCTCAAAATCTTGGTATCGTAATAAAATTACCTTGCATATCCAAAACTTCCTGTCCTACATAAACCCCACAACCTATTAAAAAGAGTTAGAATGCCAACGAATATAAAAATCTAAGATTATTTTTTATATTCCAAAAGTCTTTTAAATACTTATTTATTTCAAACTTATGGCTAAAAATACTTTGTAGATGGATAAAATTTTATCTCAATCTACAAAGAAAAGAAGAATTTATAATATTTTTACTCTTATAAAATAAAAATCAGGAAAAATAAAAGCAATCAAACAAAATTCTTTGGCCAACTTTTAATCTTATTAAGATTTTATCGCTCCGATTTTAAGTGCCTCCAGTGCATATTTTTCGCCCAATTCAAAAGCCTTTTTATTAAGATCAACAACTTTTGAGGGAACTTTGCTAATCATTGTATTATAAACTAAATCCCTATCAACACATTTTGTAAAAGTTACTGTTGCTGCAAGGGCGACTACGGACTGGGTTACTACATTCCCAACTTCCTCTTTGGCAATAGTAATGATAGGAATTTTATAAATTAAAAATTTATCATAATCTTCTTTTGTGGGATATACGAGATTTGGCTCAACCACTACAATACCTTTTGTGCGAACACCCCCCTTAAATTGATTGTAGCTTACTTGCGCAGTAGAGAGCATAAAATCAATCTCTCCTTCATTGGCATAAGGGTAAAGAATCTCTTGAGAATCAAGAAGAATATCGACTTTTGTAGGACCCCCACGAACTTGACTTGTATAAGTAGAAGCTTGAACCCCATAACCACCTCCCCTTATTCTAGACTCTGCAAGTATCTCTCCGGCAAGCAAAACCCCTTGCCCACCAACGCCTGTAAATCTTAATTGGGCTTCCATAACTTAATGCCCTCCTTTTTCTTGAGCTTTCTTAATTACTTCTTTATAAGCTTTTGTATATTCGGTCTTGGTAGTATCTTGTTTAAGAATGCCTGTAGGGAATTTGCCAATTTTTTCTTCATCGCTTAATTCTTCATATTTGCGCTTAGAAATCGTGCGCGAATCAATCCATTTAAGAACTTGGATAGCTTCACCCATTTTGTTTTTTCTACCTAAATTGATATGACAATTGCTGTGAATATCAAAAAAACTAAACCCTTCATGTTTGAATCCTTCCACAAAAGCTTTTTCAATTTTTTTAGGATCTAAAACACTTTCTCTAGCTACAAAAGTTGCTCCGGCTGCATCTGCTAATTTACAAGGATCGAAATTATTATCAATATTGCCATATTGAGCTGTAACTGTCCACATTCCTTGTGGAGTTGTAGGAGAAGTTTGAGAATTTGTCAAACCATAAATAAAGTTATTAACCAAAACAAAATTAATGTCAATATTTCTTCTGCAAGCATGTATTGTGTGGTTTCCTCCAATAGCCAAAGCATCGCCATCTCCGGAAACAACAATCACATGCTTCTCAGGATTGGCCATTTTAACACCTGTAGCATAGGCTACTGCTCTTCCATGTGTTGTATGAACAGTATTGCAATTCACATACGAACTCATCCTGCCACTACAACCAATCCCACTTACCAAACAAACATCATTCATATTCCAACCCAGCGTATCAATTGCGCGGATAATAGATTTCAAAATAACACCATCGCCACAACCCCAACACCATAGTGTGGGCATTTTTTCTACCCTTAAGTATTCATCATAATTAAATGCCATCTTAAAGCTCCTTCACTTTAGAGATAATTTGAGCCGGGGAAATGCTCCGACCATTTGCTTGCCCCATAAAATGAACCTTTCTATGTAAAATTCTCTCAATTTCTTCTACATATTGCCCTTTATTCAATTCAATGACTAAAATTTTCTCAAATTTTTCTCCTAAAGCCTTGATTTGCTTTTCAGGAGAGGGCCAAATTGTAATTGGACGAAATAACCCTACTTTTCTACCTTGTTGTTTTTTGAGTTCAACCATAGCTTCTTTAACCGCTAGAGAAACCGATCCATAAGCAATAATGGCAATTTCTGCATCTTCTAAATCAAGTTCTTCATTTTTGGTAATCGTATCTATTCGTGATTGAATTTTGCCAAACAAACGATCAATGAGAGCTTGTCCCATCTTCGCATCTTCGGTGGGGAAACCTATGGGTCCATGATGAAGACCTGTAATATGATAACGATAACCTTTAAAAAATGGATTTAAAATCGCCGGATCATTTTGGGGTACTCCATAAGGTTGATAATCTTTGGGATCTCCTTGAAACACTTTTCTATTTTTGATAGTTTTTTGCATTTCTTCCAAATCCGGAATCATTGTCTTACCATACATATGACCAATTGTTTCATCCAGCAACAAAAAAACCGGGGTCATCAGCTCTTCTGCCAAATTAAATGCACGGAATGCTTCAGTATAGGATTCTGCCAAGTTACCCGGAGCGAGTGCCACAGCCTTAAAATCACCATGTGTAGGGTGTTTTAAAAATGAAATATCCCCTTGTGCCACTCTAGTAGGCATACCCGTTGAAGGACCTGAGCGCATTACATCAGCAATCACAAGAGGGATCTCTGCCATAAAACCTAAGCCAATTTGTTCAACTTTGAGTGAAATACCCGGTCCTGAACTTCCTGTCATTGATTTTACACCACTCATGCTTGCGCCCAAAGAGACTGAAATACCACTAATTTCATCTTCCATCTGAATAAAATGCCCCCCATATTTTGGAAGCAAAACACTCATTTGATGCATAATATCCGAAGAAGGCGTAATCGGATAACCGCCATAAAACCTACAACCTACATCTATAGCAGCCATTGCTACTAATTCATTTCCACCAGAAATAACTTCTCGCATATCTTCCCTTTAATTTTAATCCAACAACATAAAGCTATTTGCTTTAACTTTTTGAGCCCTTTCTTGTGCTTCTTGAGATACTTTTGCAAATTTGAATTCTTTTCTATCGGCTACATAAATAGCAAAATCCGGGCAATGCAACTCGCAATCACAGCAACCAATACAACTTTCAGGATGAGATACTTTGACGATTTTACCAAGCACTTTATTGGCATCTAATTTCATACCCAAAACTCCCGCAGGGCATAAAGATACACAAATATCACAACCCTTACAACGATTCTCATTTACCCAGACAGGTATGTCTTTAGGGGCGACCATATTGGACATCTTTTTTCTCCTTCAATTCACAAATGTTAGATTGCTACCTTAAATGTTTTAGTTTTAGCCACTTAATTCAAGAAAAATACTAACATAAATTTTTGAATAATTTTTGCAATCTTCCCAAATCCAAAACAATTCAAAAATGTATTTTTCCCATCTTGGGCTTTACTGCAACAAAAGGAATTTTAGACAAATCTTTCTAAGGGGCAAAAACCCGATTATTTTATCCCAAAACTCCAAACGTTAGTTTCTTATAAAGAAACTTATAAATAACTTAATTAATTAAAAGTTATTTTTACTTAATATTTTTCAAATGTTGCTTATAAGTAGCGCTAAAAATATGTTTGCCATTCTTAGCTTTGACAAAATACAAATATTTGACATTAGCAGGATTAATCACAGCCAAAATCGCATCCATACTCACACTCCCCACAGGATATGGTGGCACGCCACGATATTTGTATGTATTATAAGGAGTAGTATCTTGCTTGATACGTTGTGGTGTTACTTTAATATGAGAATATTGACCATAATTTAATGCCCCATCCATTTGTAAGGGCATACCAATCTTAATTCGATTATAAACAACAGCTGCAATAATAGGCATTTCTTCTTTATCTGCAGCTTCTTTTTGAACAATAGAAGCAATTGCAATATAACGAAACCATTGTTTTTCATCAAATCTTCCAAGCACTTTGACGGATAATTCTTTATGTTTTATCATGGATTGATTGATCAAATATTGCATCAAATAGTTTGCACTAATCCCCAGGGGCAATTTATAAGTATTGGGCAAAATAACTCCATCAGGCAAAGAAGTGTATTTATAATAAGCCCTCCAAAGATCTTTTGCATTCAAATCAAAAATATTAGCCGCATCTTGTATAAAAAAATACATTGTTTCTCCGGGAACCAAAACAATATCCTTAAGCGCTGCTTTTGACTTCGTAAGACGATATAAAAAATCACCTTTTGTAAGATCTGTATTTCCAATATCTATCCAACCGCTTTGGGGCTTGCCCATAAGTCTTATAACATATGTATCAAAGATATTAATATCAAAATTATTTTTAGATAAATATGTTATAATACTTTTAATAGACCCTTGAGGAATATTAATCACGCTGCTTGAGCGCATGGGAATACTTAAATAAAAAAAGACTGACACAATAATGAGTAAAATCGTATCAAAAAAAATATTGAGTCTCATCATATTTTTCGTCATTATACTTATACTTCTCTTCACAGGTTATAAAATCTTGTCAAATGGCTTTTATATTAATAACATAAAATTTGGCAACATTGAAATCTCTCAATTATATCTAAAACTGGATAATAAGCTTTTGCTAGATATTGGAAAACTTGATTTATCCCAATATCTTAAAACACCCTCTAAACAAACTCTTGATATAGAAACTTTCACAGATAACATCAAATATGGTATTTGGGGAATTTCATATTTTCAAAAACTCACTATCAAGCAAATCATTCTGGACAAAGACAATCAAGCCTCCGTTATCTATGATGGGAAACAATATATATTAGAATTCCCAAATATCCAAGCCAAATTTGATATTCAAGATAATAATAATAAAGATATTAATTTGAGAATTTTAAATCTGGTTTTTAAAAAAATAGGCATACAAACAGATGGTTCTATAGTTTATTCTACACAAACCAGAAAATTAGGATTTAATCTTATCATTTCACCTCTAGATGCACAAAATGATAAACTTTATCTGCAAGGTATCACCAATCTAAAAGTTCTCAACCTTAAAGCAAAAACCTCACAAATCAAAAATATTGGCTTTCTAAAACCTTATTTAGAAAAAATTTCTGATGCAGATTTGCAAGCATGGATATTTGAAAAAATTAAATTTTCAGATATTCGAATTAACTCTGCAGATATGCGTGTAGTACTTAATAAAGAAGATTTTTTACCAAGCCTTATTCAAAGTGCCAAGCTTGAAATAAATATAAAAAATCCTCAAATCTATCTGGAAAATAATCTTAAGCCTATAACAGCTACTCAAGCAGTATTAAAATTGCAAAAAGAAAAAATTTTTATCGCTCTTGAAAATCCTGTTTATGATAATATGCAACTTGATGGATCTGATATTGTCCTCTCTAACTTATTAGAATCCCCCAAGCTTGATATTAACATCGTCTCCAAACAAGCCTTTTATCAGCCTTCGCTTAGAGATCTTTTGAGCGCTTATGACATCGAATTACCTATAGACACTCTTCAATCTCCTGCAAATGTTCATCTTAACCTTTCTCTGCAATTTTTACAAAATTCAGATCCGATTATCAGCGTCAAAGGACTTATCCATACACAAAAAACTAATTTTTCTCTTTATAAAATCCCCCTACAAACCCAAGAAGCAAACATATCACTGGATATTACTCCTGAATATAAATATGTCTATATCCGCACACAAAACACCAAATATCAAAATATAGCAAATATGGATACAGACATAACGCTTGATTTGGATAAGAAAAATCTACAAGCACATACAACAATCCACAAACTTCAAATCAATACAAACAATGACATCAATACCCAACCTTATAAAGAGTCATCCAAACCTATTTCACAAACAACACAAAATGAAAATACTCTGAAAAATTCTAAAGATAAAAATCCCACAAAAACATCTCAAGAAGAACTCAAGCCATCAAACCAACCCTCAACCGAACAAGGATACCAAACAACCCCCTCCATCCCTATACAAAAATCTCCTCATGAAGTTATCAAAAGAAAAATTATTGATGCCCTCAAAGCTCAAGTCAAAAACAAATTCACAAAAGATATTTTTTATGCCACAAGCGATAACTTACCTACACTTGATTTTAGTGTTGATTTTTCAAATCCTGATTTTATTTCCCTTGTGATTCCGGAATTTCAAATACAAGCTATTATTCAAAATAATCTTTATACTATAAAAGCCGATAATCTCAATAAATTCTATCCCTACTCTCCATTAATGCAGTATTTGGCAATTAAAAATGGAGATATCACTGCCGACACTCATGATTTTGAAAATATCAATTTTAGCATTCATCTCTCAAATTTAAACTTGCCTATTTATGAAAAAAATGCTCAAAAACTTACTGAAATTTCACTCACAGGAACAGCAAACAAAGATGGAATATCTGCTTATTCAACAGATAAAAATATTTTATTAGCCACCAAAGAAGATCAACAACAGATTACTTTTAAAAATCTTGATTTTAATCTTGATGAATTTCTAAAAAGCGATATACCTGCCATTAAAGAGATGTTAGCAGATTCCAATCAAGCTAAATTTACATATTCTCAAATCGAAGAAGAAACTCGTTTTATTAATGAAAAAAGACGATATGAACGACTTCATAATATTGCCCCTGTTATGAGCAATATTGAAGCTAATAACATGACCATCACTTATAAAAATTATCAAATCCCTCTAGATACCATTAATTTTAGATTGCGTGATGGTAGGATAGGCGTTGATGGCACTTACAAAAATGGAGTGCTTAATTTAGATATTATCCACAATAATATTTTTGTCCGAGCAAATAATTTTAGTGGAGATTTTGTCAATAAAATCTTGAAAAAAAATATTATTCGAGGAGGTCTTTATACCCTTATAGGAGCATATAAGGATGATGTTTTTAATGGGGAGCTAAAACTGCAAAACACACTTTTTAAAGATTTTGCAATTTTACAAAATCTTATTAATCTTATTGATACTATTCCCTCCCTCATAGTTTTTAAAAATCCTAATTTAGGTATTGACGGTTATGAGATTCAAAAAGGCAGTATTTTATTTGCCATCAATTCTAAATACATTGGTTTTGAACACATTAATCTTATTGGAAGTTCAATGGATATTAATGGAAATGGTATTGTTGAGTTAGGATCTGATGAAATCAATATGAATCTCACGATCTCAACTATTAAAAATCTCAGCAATATTCTCAACAAAATACCTATTGTAGGGTATTTAATATTGGGAGATGAAGGAAAAATATCTACAAATGTCATCGTTAATGGCACACTAGAAAATCCAAAAACGCAAATTACACTTGCCCAAGATGCCATCAAAGCGCCATTTAATATTTTACGACGAGTTTTTACACCTATTGATATTATCGTAGATGAGATCAAAAAAGAAATGAAATAAAGAATCGTTTTAATATTCAATGCTATAATAGAAGATATTAATTTTATATTTTTGCAAAAGGAGTAAAAATGACACTAGATCAATGTCAGAAGGGCGAGCCCTACAAAATTAAGAGTATTCATTTTTGTGATGATGCCCTTAGAAATCGTTTCATATCCTTTGGTATCACTCAAGATGCAATTGTTACGCTGTTATATGCTTCTACAAAAAAATCTACCCTTGCTGTTATCATCAATCAATCTCAAATAGCATTGCGTGATTATGAGGCTAAACATATCCAAGTGGAGCACATCTCCAAGTGAATAAGAAACAAAAAGTTTCTGAAATAAAAAAACGATTTTTACAACATTATCCAAATCCAAAAACAGAACTTAAATATCAAAATATTTATGAACTTCTGGTTGCTGTGATACTCTCTGCTCAATGCACAGACAAAAGGGTAAATATTGTAACTCCTGCTCTTTTTGCCAAGTATCCAATGCCCTCTATATTGGCAAATGCCCATATAGATGAACTCAAGGAATTTATCAAATCCGTTTCATTCTTCAACAATAAAGCCCAAAATCTTATCAAAATGGCCAAGCAAGTGATGGAAAAATTTGATGGCAAAATCCCAACCACTCAAGAAGATCTCAAAACACTCGCAGGTGTAGGGCAAAAAACTGCCAATGTTGTTTTGATTGAATATTTTGAAGCCAATTATATGGCAGTCGACACCCATGTATTTCGAACTTCCCATAGATTAGGACTCAGCAGATCAAAAACCCCGTTACAAACCGAACAAGATTTGATAAAAATTTTTAAAACAGATTTGAGCATCTTACATCAAGCTTTTGTCCTCTTTGGAAGATACATCTGCAAAGCAATAAAACCTGATTGCCAAAGCTGTTTTGTCCAAGAGTTTTGCGTTTCAAAAAACAATTTCAAACCCACATAAAGAAAATTTTTAGGTATAATGAATGAAGTGTTTTCATTCATCAAGAAGGAATTTATATTTAAAAAATCCTACTTATTTCTATGAAGTAAAGTTATGAGCAAAGATATTTAAAACAAAAATTATCTCTTTTAAAGGTTAGCAACATGGGCGAAAAAGAAAAATCTATCTTGGACAAACAAAAAATCCATACTCAAAAAGATATTGATCTGGCAACTTATCTGGAAGATTTGATGAGCAATTATGAAGGTTTGTTAGATATGGAAGTTACTTTTACAGCAGAATTAGGGACTACAAAAATTCCGTTAAATGAAATTTTAAAATTTGAAAAAGGATCTATCATTGACTTGCAAAAACCTGCCGGAGAAAGCGTGGATACTTTTGTAAATGGCAGAATAATTGGAAAAGGAGAAGTAATGGTTTATGAGAAAAATCTTGCTATCCGATTAAATGAAATTTTAGATTCCAATGCTATTGTCTATTATTTGACTAAGGATTTTTAGTTTTCTTATGAAAAAAATATTATGGATGCTAATTATTAGTGTATTGCTCGCTCAAGGGGCTATTATTAAAAAAATTGAAGTTTTTAATAGAAAAGATGGGGTAGATTTACTCCTTTTTTCAGATAAAAAATTCTCGTCTAACCCTCAAGAATTCAAAATTGAAGGCAATAAAATCATCGTGCTTAAAGATACTTATTTAAAACAAAAATGGGAAAAAAAAATTAATTCTTCTTTGTTAGAGTCTTTAGAAATTTTTTCTAATAAAAAAGACATTTATATCATTCCAAAAAGCAGTAAATCTTTCAAAATCCAAGCAGCAAAATCAAGAGATGGCTATACCCTAAGGCTTCGTTTTCTTCCTATACAAACAATTGACAATGTAAAATCACTCATAACCCAACCTACCCTTATCAAATCCAGCCCAATAAATTTATCTAAAAATTCATCCCCAATCCCCCAAGATTATCAATATTGGATTGTTTTAGCGGTTATGGCAATTTTAATCCTTGTATTATTGATTCTTAGAAAAAAAATCAACCCTAATACCCTTAAAAAAACAACCTTAATTCCCACTTCATCTCTCCATATCTTATCTACAAAAAATATCGACAATCACAATAAACTTGTTTTATTCCAAATTAAAAATTACGGCTATATTTTACTTTTAAACAATAAACAAAATCTACTTGTGGGTGAAATAAATCTTGAGACTACCGGAGAGAGAACAAAAATTGATGATGATTTTTGGAATACCATCAAAAAAAGTAATCAATCATTGAATCATTAAAGATGCAAGATAAAAATTCACAAAAACGTTTTATAGTTGCGCTGGTTTTGTCTATTTTTATTCATTTATTGATTTTAGCCATTATTTATGGACTCAACAAACTAACCCAAAATCAAAAACCTCATCTTGAAAAAATCAATGCAAGTAACCTTTTGATCCTCAAAAGAGGGCATTCTCAAGATCCATCCAAACACAATCGTGGCGCTCCTCCCCCCACCTTAGCCTCTAAAAACAATCCCAACCCAAATTCTCCCACCCAACCTCTCATCCAAATGCCCCTTCCAAAACCTTCTGCTATGCAAACACAAAAACCATCACCCCAAAAACAAAATCAAGAAAAAACCAAAAATAAAATAAACCAACAAAAAAAGCAAACCAACTCCTCAAATAAAGCCTTAAACAAATATGATAAAAATTATATTGATCCTAAAAATTTATCTCTCCTTACCAAAGATCAAGCATTAGCCTTACAAATGCCCTCTTCTTCTGAAGCGACAAACTCAAGTGTTGAAAATAACAAAGGCATGGATCCTCAAACCAAAAAAGACATTGATGAATTATATGGGGAAGAATTTGGAGATTTAGGGAGTGCTCAAAAAGATTTTATTAAAAATAACTTAAGAGAAATTGGGAGAATCACACAAAATTATCTTGAATATCCAAGAACAGCTGCTTATCTCGGGCAAGACGGCCAAAATGCAGTTGAATTTTATTTGCACCCCAATGGAGATATCAGTAATCTTAGAATCCTCACAAAATCAGGTTCTATTATTTTGGATAAAAATACCCTCAAAACTATTGAAATTGCTTACAAAGATTATCCGCGTCCAAGCGTAACAACACTTATTAGAATACGAGTGAGGTATTTTATGTATTAAACCTAAAAAGATTAAAATATCTGAAAAATTTAATATATAATTTCTTATGATAAATAGAATAAATTAAAAAAATCAAAAATAAAGGATTTTCATGTTTGAAGATATAGGTAAATTAATTTTAAGACTTAACATTGGCATATTGATGCTTTTTCATGGTATTTTTAAGATTATTGATGGCATTAATGGAGTATCAGGCTTAATAGAAGGCATGGGATTGCCTGCATGGATAAGTTATGGAGTTTTTTTAGGCGAAGTTCTAGCCCCAATTATGCTTATAATAGGTTTTCGTGTTAAAATAGCTTCTATCTTGATTATCTTTACAATGCTTATGGCTATTTTTGCACTCACATCAGGAAATATTTTTATTCTCAATGAAAAAAGCGGGGGTTGGATTGTTGAATTGCAAGGACTTTATTTGTTTGGTGCTCTAGCTATCATGTTTTTGGGAAGTGGTCGCTTCGCTCTTGATATCAAAATGAAAAAAAGCAAATAATCAACTCTATAAAAGTGTCATTGATGACACTTTTATTTTAAAGAGTGAGATGACTCATTTTCTGAAAATCTTCTAATACATCAAACACTTTTTTAGTTTTTAGAATTTCTTTGGCTTGTAAATAGCCTTCAGCAATTGATTCTGCTAATCCATACAAATAAAGTCCCGCACCTGTGTTAAGACATACTAAATCACTTTTTACCGAAGGAATATTATGAAAAATATCCAATGTAATTTGTTTATTAACAAAGCTATCTCCACCCACTAACATAGCGTGTTGAGCGTAATCAAGCCCTACTTCAACAGGCGTAAAATCATAGCTTGAAATTTTTCCATCTTTGAGTTCAGTGATTTTGGTTGGGGCACAAAGTGAAATTTCATCATATTCATCAAAACCGCTGACCACCAATGCACGCTTAGTTCCCAAAATATTTAGTGCTTCTGCCATAATTTCTGTATAGTCCTTATGAAATACTCCCACAAACTGATGAGTTACAGCCGCAGGATTTGCCAAAGGTCCAATGAGATTAAAAGCAGTTTTAAACCCTAATGATTTTCTAGCGCTACTTGCAAACGCTAATGCCGAATGAAATTTAGTAGCATACAAAAATGTTATCCCTAATTCTTTATAACAATGAATACAAGTTGATACACTCATATTAACATTGATTCCAAGTTGTTCTAAAAGATCTGCCGATCCTGATTTACTTGTAATAGCTCGATTGCCATGTTTGATAACCCTTACTCCTGCTGCTGCCAAGAGAAGAGAAGAAGTGGTAGAGACATTGAAAGTTTTATTTGCACTTCCTCCTGTCCCTACTATATCCAAACGTTTTTCTCCTGTTTGAGGCAATGGGAAAGAAACTGCCTTCTTTTTAAGCACGCTTGCAAAACCCGCAAGCTCTTCAGCTTTTACTCCTTTGATTTCTAAAGATGTAAATAATGACCCAATTTGTGCATCGCTCATATTTCCCTCTGTGAGTTCATCCATAATATTATAAGCTTCTTGAAAATCCAGATTTGAGAGTCTGAGGGCTTTTTTTAAATAAGTTTTAATAGGGATAATTTCTCTGCGATAGTGTAAAAAATTAAGAATCATTTTTTCACCTTCTTGTGTCCCAATAGACTCAGGGTGAAATTGAAGACCTACAAGTTGGCAGCTTTTATGCTCTACTGCCATAACTTCCCCATCAGGAGTAGTAGCTGAGATTTCAAAGCAAAGAGGGATATCTTCTGCTTTGGCTGCCAAAGAATGGTAACGCACAATAGGAGTGTTGGGGCGAATATGACGAAAAACTCCCCTGGAATTATGAATTAAAGGCTCTATTTTACCATGGACAATCCGTTTGGCATTTACAATAGGAACTCCAAATGCCCCAAGTATTGCTTGATGTCCCAGACAAATCCCTAAAATTGGATAAATACCTTTTAACTCCTGAACTATTTGTATAGATATGCCTGCTTCTTGAGGAGTTTTAGGTCCCGGTCCAATAATAATATAATTAGGATTTAAAATCTTAATTTCTTCAATTGTAATTTTATCACTTCGAGCAACATGAAGGGGATGGTTAAATTTAGAAAAAATTTGATAAATATTATAAGTAAAAGAATCATAATTATCAATAAGCAAAATCATAGCAATTCCTTATGAATATTTTTGGGTAATAGCCTCAATAAGGGCAAGCATTTTGTTTTTTGTTTCTTTATATTCACTTTCGGGATCTGAATCATAGACAATCCCGGCGCCTGCTTGAAGATAATAAACTCCTTTTTGATAAATAGCTGTTCTAATCCCAATAGCACTATCTAAATTACCATTTTTTTCAAAATAACCTACAAGCCCGGAGTAAATACCACGTTTGTGTGGTTCAAGCTTATGGATAGTTTTGATAGCTTGAATCTTTGGCGCCCCACTTACTGTGCCTGCCGGAAAAGTGGCATAAATAGCGTCCTTTGAATTATACCTATCCTGATCAAGTTTGCCCTTTATCTCTGAGACAATATGCATAACTTTAGAATATTTTTCAATACATTTAAATTCGCTTACTTCTACACTCCCTCCAAGCGCAACTTTTCCAATATCATTTCTTCCTAAATCTACCAACATCAAGTGTTCGGCATTTTCTTTTTCATCATTTAAAAGCTCTTTTTGAAGATTTAGATCTTTTGCCGGGGTATCCCCTCTAGGTCTAGTCCCCGCTATAGGTCGAAGTGTCAAGATAGAATCTTGGACCTTAATCATGACTTCCGGAGAAGCCCCCAAAATTTTAAAAAAATTAAAATCAAAATAAAACATATAAGGACTGGGATTTTTATGTCTAAGATTTCTATAAGCCTCTAAAGGAGGTAAGTCAGTTTTAATCTGCATACTTTGAGAAGGAACACATTGAAGCAAATTACCTGCATAAATTTCTTCTTGTATATACTTAATAGCCTGAATATAGTCATGATGCTTATCTTTTGAAATAATAGCGGTGGGATAAACATTTTGAGAAAATAGCTTGTGAGAAAGATTTTGAAGTTTATTAACAATTTGGGCAACTCGATTCTCCAAATCAAAAACTTCACTTTCTTTGGCATAAGAAACACTGATAATATAGGCTTCATCATAAAGATGATCAAAAATAAGAAAATCCCTTCCAAAAATAAAAGCACAATCATAAGCATCAATCACTTTGGGTTTATCGAAGATGACATCTTCCTCAATTTCTTCAAAAAATTCATATCCCAAATAACCCATTCCTCCTAATGGAACAGGAATATCCCGAATTGTTTGAGGTTTTTGCGGAGATAAATCCCTAAAAAATTCTAACCAATCAAGAAATTTTTTATCTTTATCCATTCCATCTAAAATAAACTCAAAATCATCTTGTTTCAAGAAATAATGCCCCTTTTCTTTAGCAATAATAAAAGCACCGGAAAGCATCATTAAAGAATATCTTTCTTTCCCGGTTTCTTGATAGGCAGACTCTAATAAAACTTTTGCATCCAGATTTTCCAACACAAGCAATGGAGTAAAACTATCTGAATTTATTTTTTGGATACTCATTTGTGCAGGGCATGTTGCATCAAAATCAAACATAAAACCTCCCGATACTATAAATCTAAGTCCGGATTATACATTAAATATTGTTAGAGATGCGCTTATATTCAGGTAAAAGAAAATGATTGGCTATGCAACTAATTTATCTTTTTGTGTTATACTTCACACTTTAATTGTAAAGTTCGCTAGAAATTATACTAGACAACAAAATTAGGAGAATAAATGAGATATCTCAGTTTGTTTATTTTGGCTATTTTGCCTATATATAGCTTATCTGCGGATGATTTACAGACCCCAAAAAATGTAAAACAGACATTAAATGCAATTACAGATAATGATAATGAAATCAATATAGCCTCAGTGCTTCAAAAATCACAAGAAATACAAGGAAACAATCAACATATTATCGGGCTAAATGAACTTTTAAAAGGTGTGGATACAAATTATCTCCTTCAATCAAAAGTTTTAAGCATGCAACAAGCTAAAAAAAATCACACCATAGCTCAAGTCTCATTTTTACCTACTCTTAACCTGGATTATACATTCCAAAACAACAACAGAGACACTCAAATGTATAGCAATTACAATACACAAACTTTAAATGCAAAACTTAATCTGGATGTTTTCAATGGGTTTAGCACCATCAATACCGTTAAAGAAAAATCTGCAACCTATCGCTCAAGCATAGCTGATATGGAATACACCAAACAAAATCTTTATTTGCAAGTTATCCAACAATATTATCAGTATTTCAGCAACGTTTCCCAACTGGTTTCTCTACAAAGAAAACTTGAACAAATTGATTCTAATGTTCAAAGAGTTTCAAAGCTTTATGATCAGGGACTAACAACCATTGACGATCTTGAATCTCTAAAAGCGCAAGGATCTCTTAGTCAATATCAAATCTCTGATATTAAACTCTCCATTGAACAAAATAAGCTTATGCTTGAATACCTGACAAACCTTAATTTTGATAAACTCAAAAGAGATCAAATAGCTACACCTGCTTATGAAGTCAAAGAACGCAAAGATTTGACCTCCTTGAGAGAACAAATCAATGCCCAAGTTTATCAAAACAAGCAATTAAATTACTACCCCACTGTTTCTTTGTTTGATAATTATAGCTACAACATTCAATTACCTGCCTATATCATGGCCAACCCAATTCTGGCTCCCACCTTTCCAAAGGGACAAAATCTTGCAGGAGTAACTATCAGCTTGAGTCTTTTTAATGATGTTGGCATCGCCTTGCAAAAACAATACCTCAGATTGGGGCAATTAGCTAATGAAAAAAATCTTGCTTATAAAGAAAATGAACAAAAAAAAGATGAAAAGCTTTATCGAAAATCCCTGGAAATTGCCAAAGCAAAAATCGCTTCTTCTGAGGCAAGTTTAAAATCAGCGACTATTTCTTATCAAAATATCAAAAAAAAATATGACGCTCAATTGGTGAATTTCACAGACTATCTACAAGCTTTGAGCACAAAATTTGATGCAGAAGCGACTTATAATGAAAGCTTAAATAATTACGAATTACAAAAAGCTAATTATATTTTTTATAGTGGTCAAAAAATACAAGACTACATTCAATAAGGAGAAACCATATAATGAAAACTAAATTTTTAATAGCAACCCTTTTTAGCATATCATTGCTATGGGGTGAAGATGTATATGCTATTTTTAACATAGAGGCTGTGCAAGATTCAAACCTAACCCTGGATACTTCAGGAATTATTTCAGAAATGCTTGTAGATGTTGATAGTGTAGTAAAAAAAGGCGACAAGCTCCTTGTGCTGTCTAACAAAGACAAAATAGCCCAAGCAAACTCTATTGAGCAGCAATATCTTTTTGCCAAAAAACAATATGAGAGATATTCTAAAACAGGTAGCGCTATTGATAAAAACACACTTGATAAATATTATTCTGATTATAAGAAACTTGAAGCTGATTATGCTTATTACACATCTTTGCTGGAAAAAAGTATTCTCAAAGCACCTTTTGATGGGGTAATAGCTTCTAAAAATGTCGAACTGGGGGATGGAGTAATAGCCAACAATACAACATTATTCCGACTTGTTAGTCATCAAAAAAAAATCGTCTTGCAATATGATTCTAAATATATTGACAAAGTAAAAGTTGGAGATGAATATGACTATTCTATTGATGGAAATGGGAATCAAAAAAATGCCAAAATTACAAAAATTTATCCAACTATTGATGACAATACGCGAAAAGTTACAGCAGAAGCAGTTGTGGGAGATGATATGATACCGGGCATTTTTGGCGATGGTTATATAAGGACTAAATAATGTATAAATTTGCCATAACTCGCCCAATAACTACCCTAATGTTTGGACTTGCAATTATATTTTTTGGGGTAATGGGGCTAAAAAAAATTCCTGTTGCATTGTTTCCTGATATTGACTTCCCTATCATTATGGTAAGCACAAGCTATCCGGGTGCAAGCGCGGATGTTATTGAAAGTAAAGTAACAGATAAGATAGAAGAAGCGGTAATGGGGATTGATGGAATCAAAAAGGTTACATCTAATAGCGCCAGAAATATTAGTTTAGTCATTATTGAATTCCAATTAGAAAAACCTATTGATGAAGCAATGAATGATGTTATTAATAAAGTCTCCTCAGTAAGTTTTGATGATCCCAATATCAATCAGCCTTCTATGGACAAGTTTGACACTAATGGACAAGCAATTATCTCTTTATTTTTAAGCAGTAACAGCGTCCCTATTCCGGATATGATGAAACATTCTGAAAATATTGTCAAACCAATGTTGCAAAAAATATTTGGTGTAGGTGGGGTGCAGTTAAATGGTTATCGTGAAAGACAAATAAGAATCTATGCAGATCCCACTTTGATGAGTAAATATGGAATCACTTATGCAGGTCTTTGGAATACTCTAGGAACAGAAAATTTAGAAATTGATGGAGGGCGTATCGTTAATAGTAAAAAAGATTTTTCTATTCTTACAGATGCCAATAGTTACAAAATAGACGAAGTTGCCAATATTAGAGTTGCAGACAATGTAAAATTAAGCGATATTGCTGTTATTGAAGATGGGATTGAAGAAGATACGACATATGCTGCATTTGGAGATAAACCGGGTGTTATTTTTGAAGTACAAAAAATCTCAGGAGCCAATGAAGTTGATATTGCAAATGGTGTTTATGCAGCTCTCCCGGATATTAAAGCCGTGAGTCCCGGCTATGAAATAAAACCATTTTTGGATACCACTCAGTATATCCGCTCTTCAATCAAAGATATAGAATTTGACTTAATGCTTGGGGGGCTACTTGCAGTTTCAGTTGTATTTTTGTTCCTTAGGAATTTCACAATCACCATAGTCTCAGCGATCAGTATTCCCATATCTGTTATGGGAACTTTTGCGCTTGTGCAAATGATGGGATTTTCTCTAAATATGCTCACAATGGTAGCCCTTACTCTTTCAATCGGAATTATTATTGATGATGCTATTGTTGTCATCGAAAATATCCATAAAAAACTTGAAGCAGGAATGAGCAAAAGGGAAGCTGCTTATGAAGGAGTCAGAGAAATAGGTTTTGCTATTATTGCTATTTCTGCAATGTTGCTTTCTGTGTTTATTCCTGTAGGGAATATGACCGGGATTGTCGGGAGATTTTTCCAAAGTTTTGGTGTTACTGTTGCGCTTGCTATTGTCATTTCATATGTTGTGGTTATCACGATAATCCCAATGGTAAGCTCACTGATAGTCAATCCAAAACAATCAAAATTCTATCATTGGAGCGAGCCTTTTTTTAAGGGAATGGAAAATGTCTATATTGCCACACTCAAAAAGGTTTTGAATAATAAAATCATTGTTATAGTCATCGTGGGCGCTATTTTCTTTGGATCACTTGTTGTAGCAGGTAAAATAGGTTCAGATTTTATACTCAAAGAAGATAGAGGTCAATTTTATGTTTGGATTCAAACCAAACCCGGAATCAGTATTTATGATATGCAAAAAAGAACAGTTGATTTCCAAAAAGAAATTGAAAAAAATCCGGCTGTTGATTTCACTACTGTCCAAGTAGGGTATGGAAAAATACAAAGTGTATTTAAATCCAAAATCTATGTCAAGCTCAAGCCTGAAAAAGAAAGAAAAAAGACTCAATTCCAAATTATGGCTGATGTGCGCAAGACTCTTAATGCCATGCCTGAAGCAAAAATCATGACTTCAATTATTCCATCAGAAGTTCCATTAATAGGTGGAGGGGATAATTCACCTTTCCAAGTTTTTGTTTATGCTCCCTCTCAAGACCTTGTAGATAAAAGTGTGGCAAAACTTCATGATTTTCTTATGGAAAGTCCGGAACTGAAGGGAAAATTCGAAAACTACCACACAAGCACTTCAGATATGCAGCCCCAATACCAATTAACTATCCTAAGACAAAATGCCAATAAATATGGTGTAAGCGCCCAAGATATAGGCAAGGTTGTCAATGCTGCATTTTCAGGAGAAAATCAAGCAGCTTATTTTAAAGAAAATGGAAAAGAATACTACATCACACTTCGTGTTCCAAATAACAAAAGAGTATCTGTTGAAGATATCAAAAGGCTTCAAATCAAAAATAAAGATGGAAAATTGATGTTTTTAGACGGACTCGTTGAGATCAAGCAAGACATTACGCCCTCAAATATTACTCGATATGACAGACAAAGAAGTGTTACTGTATATGGACAACCTGTGAAAGATTCCGGCGTTTCCTTAGGCGATTTGATAGAAATTGTGAGCAGCAAATCTTCACAATGGCTTTCTCCGGGTGCCAGTATTGCATATGGAGGAGATGCAGATAATCTTGCAGAAACCGGTCAAGCATTTGGGGTTGCCGTTGCCACAGCTTTTATATTAATTTATTTAATCCTGGCTGCTCTTTATGAGTCTTTACTTGAGCCTTTGATTATTATGATTACAATGCCATTAAGTTTTTCAGGAGCATTTTTTGCACTTGGTATTGTGGGACAACCTCTAAGTATGTTTTCGATGATGGGACTCATCCTCTTGATAGGAATGGTTGGAAAAAATGCTACTTTGTTGATTGATGTTGCTAATGACAAACGTAAAGAAGGGCATGATATTACTGAGGCTATTATGTTAGCAGGCGAATCAAGATTGCGACCTATTTTGATGACGACTATAGCCATGGTGTGCGGGATGCTTCCTCTAGCAATTGCAACAGGAGATGGATCTGCTATGAAATCACCTATTGGGATTGCCATGTCAGGGGGGTTACTTGTATCCATGTTTCTAAGTTTATTAATTGTCCCTGTTTTTTATCGTATTCTAGCCCCAATTGATGATTGGATTAAAAAATTCTATAAACCAAAAAAAGAGGATAAATTCTAAAATTTTCCTCACAAATAATGTGAGGATTTTTTGAGATAGTGTATAATTAAATGAGTATAATAAATTTTAATGGATAAAAAATGAAAAAAATTATTTTTCTATTTCTTTTACTTATAAACTATACTTTAGCTTCAGATGAGAAACAAATATTAGATAAAAATCAAATATTTATTGGGGCAAGCATTGGAGGAGCAAAAATCTCAAAATTCAATAAAGGAGAAATTGATAAACCAAATTCTTATATTGCCTTTGTATGGGGCGTGCGCGGAGGGTATCAATTTATGCCTTCAAGTTATATAGGACTCAGAACATATCTTGATTATATGATGTCTATCAAACCTTCAGGGTTAAAAACAATCATATCTTCTTCATTAAATTTAAATCTGGATTTATTGGTGGATATTCTCCATATCAAAGAAAATACTTTTGGATTTTATGGAGGGATAGGGTTTGGGTATTTTCAACATGCTAATGTCATTCGCACAACACCTGAAGACAAAGCCTTTGTTTTGGGCTATACAGGAGTTTTAAATTTTGGTTTGGGAGCAAAAATTCAAAATAATTCTCGCATCGAAATTGGGACTAAAATCCCCTTTAGCCAAATTAAATCTATTGCTAATCCAAACATTACTTACGGCGATATTTATGTCCTGGCATCCTATTCTTACTTATTCTAATTCTAAATCACTATCAGGAACAATGCAAATCCCAACAAATTTTACTCTACCTTCATAAATAATTTCTTTTCCTGAAAAACTCAAAAGCAATTCTTCTTTGCCGGGAGGAATGAGAATGGTCTTTGAATCTGTTTTATAGAATAAATGAGCTATAGCAAAAACAGCTGCCATTCCTGTGCCACAGGCTAAAGTAATATCTTCTACTCCTCTTTCATAAGTGCTTAAATAAATTTTATGGCTATTTTGAATCAAAGCAATATTTACATTAGCATCATAGCGCTTACGAAGTGTTTTGAGCATGTTATTTTTAGTATAAGGAAGTTTTTTAAAATCAGAAACAAAATGCACTAAATGAGGCACACCCGTATCTACTAAATACCATTTTCCGGAATATTGCGCCATATCAAGTTCAAATTCTTCAAGCAAACGATATGGACCTAAATTACTCTCAATAGTATCTTCTTTGATGCTTACTTTAATTTCTCCTGCTTGGGTGAGGAAGCTATGAGTTGGAGGGGCCAAGTGTTGGGAATACGCATAATGGGCAACACATCTACTCGCATTGCCACACATTTTTGCCCTACTGCCATCAGAATTATAAAATTCCCATGTATAGGCATATTTAGAATGAGGGATCAAAACTACAAGACCATCTGCACCTATGCCATTGTGTCTATCACAAAGTATTTTTGCAAGATGAGATCTATCTTTTTGCACAAAACTATGAAAAATAAGAAAATCATTGCCACTCCCTGAATATTTATGTAATACCATTGCTATTTCCTTTTATTATCCGGATTGATAATCTTAATCCATAGTCTTTAGAATGATTTTTTATTTTTGGGGCTCAGTGAATTTAGATAAGGCATCCAAAACACCATTGATAAACTTTGGGGCGTTATCTCCACCATAATTTTTTCCCAATTCTACAGCCTCGTTAATGACCACAGGAGAATCTGTTTGAGTAAATTTTATTTCATAAGCACCTAATCTTAATATTGCTCTCTCCATCCCTCCAAGTCTTTCAAAATCCCATTCCTTCAAATAAAGCTTAATAAGCTTGTCAAGTTCTTCAAGATTTTTAAGCACACCATCAAAAAGTTCAAGTGCAAAAATTTGCTGTTTATTTTTGATTTTTTTTTCTTCTAATATACTTTGTGCGAAATCTCTAATATTTATATTACCACTATCATAAGCATACAATAAGCCCGCTACAGCTTCTCTGGCTTGGGTTCTTGTTGCCATTATCAGCTCAATTTTTTATAAAGATTTATGAGTTCTATCAAAGCATTCATAGCCTCAAACCCCTTATTCCCTGCCTTACTCCCTGCTCTTTCAATGGCTTGATCAATACTATCTGTTGTCAAAACTCCAAAACTCACAGGAGTTGTGTATTTAAGAGTTGCATTTGCTATGCCTTTTGTAGCTTCTGCACTCACATAATCAAAATGAGGAGTCCCCCCACGTATGATTGCCCCTAGCGTACAAATGCCATCATATCCTTTGTTTGCAAGCACTCTATCCAAAACAAAAGGTAATTCATAAGCTCCCGGAACCAAAATTAAATCAAGATGTTTTTCATTCCCATTATGACGCAAAAAACTATCTTTAGCTCCTTCTATGAGTCTATCTGTAATAAGATGATTAAACCTACTTGCAACAATAGCAACCTTTTCATCACCCTTGAGACTAATTTTCCCTTCTAAAATATTCATTTCAAAACTCCTTGTATCTCTAAAATTTGCTCAACCAAACCGGGCAACATATCAACCTTCACCATATTGGGACCATCACTAAGGGCATCTTTTGGACTAATATGGGTTTCCATAAAAAATCCATCTACCCCTACTCCGGCTGCTGCTCGGGCAAGATAAGGGACAAAAGAACTATCTCCGCCACTTTTACCTCCGCCACCTCCGGGCATCTGCACACTATGAGTAGCATCAAAAATCACAGGAGCAAATTCTCTCATAATCACCAAACTCCTCATATCCACTACAAGATTTCCATACCCAAAACTTGAACCTCTCTCACAAAGCCACACACCATATTTTTGTGCTTGATCATACTCAGCCCTATCCCCTCCCCTTACCTTAATGGCTTTCAAAACTGAATATTTCATATCAACCGGATTCATAAATTGTCCTTTCTTAATATTGACAATTCTATTTGTTTTAGCAACAGCTACAATGAGATCTGTTTGCCGGCACAAAAATGCCGGTATTTGGATAATATCTGCTATTTCTGCAATTTTTTCAGCCTGATAACTTTCATGAATATCTGTAATGATCTTATAACCAAATTCTTGCTTGATCTGAGCAAGCATTTTCATACCCTCAACAAGACCTGGTCCCCGATAACTCTCAAGACTAGTGCGATTAGCCTTATCAAAACTTGCTTTGAAATAAAAATCAATCTTTGGATGAGCAGCTAAAGGTTTTAATTTTAAGGCAATTGCATGAAGATTCTCCTCACTCTCTATCACACAAGGACCACTTAAAAGTATCGTTTTTTGCATTATTTTTTCTCCTTATTGATAGGCTTAAATTCACGTGTAATCATATTATAATTAAGTATTTCACCTGTTTCAATAATATAATACCATCCATAAATATTTAATTCGCCCCTATCAAAGCGTTCTTCTACAAATGGATAGGTCATTAGATTTTCTAATTGCTGTTCGACATTGATTTGCTCAGTAAGCCACATTTGTTTTGATTTGCTATCCGGAGAGAGGGCTTTTACCTTTTTTTTAACAGGATCTAAAAGCTCAATCCACTTTTTGACATAAGGAGCATTTTCAAGCTTGGAGGGTTCATAAATTGCGCTGCAAGCCCCACAATTACTATGACCACAAATAATGATATTTTTAATCTCCAAAATATTGAGAGCATACTCAATTGAAGCTGTTGTAGCCAAATAACCTGCACGCATCATATTATCATTTTCTTTATAAGGAGGGATAATATTTCCCATGTTTCTTACTACAAATAAATCTCCGGGCAACATATTGGTAATCAAATTAGGCACTACTCTGGAATCCACGCAAGTAATGAACAAAGTATGAGGTTCTTGATGTTTTTTTAAACTCTCATATAATTCTTTATATTTTGCATAATCATCTTCTTGAAATTTGATTGCCCCTTCAAATAATTCTCTCATTTATACCTTCACTTGCACTAAAAAAGTCTTGAATTATACCAAAGTAATAGCATATAATACCAAACTAAGATTTTATACCTTAAATACTAAAGGAATTCTTTGTCAGAAATTATTCGTTTTATTGTTGAAACTATCAGTGCTTGGGGATATTTGGGCATCTTCTTGATGATGTTTTTAGAATCAAGCTTTTTTCCCTTTCCTTCTGAGATTGTTATGATTCCTGCAGGGTATTTAGCCTATAAAGGAGATATGAATATTTATTTTGCCATTGTTATGGGAATTTTAGGGAGTATAACCGGAGGATTGTTTAATTATTATCTTGCTCTAAAATTAGGCAGAAGTTTTATTATTGCTTATGGCAAATATTTTTTCTTTAGCGAAAAATCGATGAAGAAAATGGAAGATTTTTTCAAAAAACATGGAGAAATTAGCACTTTTTTAGGGAGACTAATCCCGGCACTTAGACAATATATTTCTCTTCCTGCCGGACTTGCCAAAATGAACTTACTCAAATTTTGTATTTATACAGGTTTGGGAGCAGGGATTTGGGTAACTGTTTTAACAGGTTTTGGATATTATCTAGGCACATGGATAGGCGAAAATATCAATACTCAAACGATTATTGAAGCTTTTAGCGTCCATAGACTCACAAATGATGAAATAAATATCAAATCTTATTTGCACCATATCGTACTCATCACACTTGGAATTGTATTTTTGATTGCTTTGATATATATTTTTTATCAACTTCAAAAAAGGAGAAAATAATGCGCTTATGTATCGCTTTGGATCTTGAGGAAAAATCTCAGAATCTCAAACTTCTTGATTTGCTCAAAGGTCTTGATATTTGGGTAAAAGTTGGTTTAAGATCTTATATCCGCGATGGAGCAAATTTTATTGAAGAAATTAGAAAAATCGATCCAAATTTTAAAATTTTTCTAGATCTCAAACTCTATGATATTCCCAATACAATGGCAGATGCTGCATTTGAATGTGCAAAAATTGGAGTAGATATGATTACTTTGCATGCCAGCAGTGGAAAAATTGCAATGCAAAACGTAATGGAACGCCTAAAAAAATATTCTCATCCTCCCCTTGTATTTGCCATAACAGCACTCACAAGTTTTGATGAACAAGATTTTAGAAATATTTACAACGCTCCTTTAAGCCAACATGCAATTATGCTGGCAAAATTGGCATTTGCAAGTGGTCTTGATGGTGCTGTATGCTCCGTCCATGAAAGTATGCTTATCAAGCAAGCTACCCAATCATCGTTTTTTACATTAACTCCGGGAATCAGACCTTTTTGTGAAAATAATGATGATCAAAAACGAGTTTCAGATATTTTAGGGGCTAAAAAGGCGCTTTCAGATTTTATTGTCATAGGCAGACCTATTTATAAAAATCCTGATCCGCTTGGAACTGTCCAAAAAATTTTAAAAATGTTATAAGGATACAGATGAAAACTCTTTTATTAAGCGCTCCCGGAGAATTTCAAGATTATAGAAGGCAGTTGCATAAAGATGTCTGCATAGGGTTTGTCCCTACAATGGGTGCCCTCCATGAAGGACATCTAAGCCTTATAAAAGCCTCTAAACAAAATAATACCCATACCGTTGTTTCTATTTTTGTAAATCCTACCCAATTTGGAGCTAATGAAGATTTTACCCAATACCCCAGAGACATTCAAAAAGATTTTAAAATTTGCCAAGAAGCCGGTGTCGATGTTGTTTTTGCACCGGAAATTTCACAAATGTATCCAAATAATGATGAAATTTCTATCAATCCCCCTAAAAATATGGGTTATATTTATGAAGGCTTTATCCGTGAGGGACATTTTAATGGCGTCCTCACCATTGTGCTAAAACTCATTCATCTTATCTGTCCTCATCATATTTATTTTGGACAAAAAGATGCCCAACAATTACTTCTTATCAAAAGGTTAGTCTCAGATACTTTTCTTCCGACAAAAGTTATTCCCTGCCCCACTCAAAGAGATTTTGACGGATTAGCTCTAAGCTCAAGAAATATTTATCTAAGCCCACAAGATAGAAAAGAGGCTTTAAAAATTCCTATTGCGCTCCAAAATATCAAAAAAGCTATCCAGGAAGGAGAAATCAACACTTCTGTCCTGATTGAATTGGGCAAAAAAGAACTCAAGGGATTAGAAGTTGCCTATCTTGATGCTTGCGATTACAATCTTGTTCAAATACAAAAAATACGTCAAAATGCCAGTATCATTCTTATTGCAGCAAAAGTAGGCAAAACAAGACTTATTGATAATTTATGGATATAAAAAGGGATAAAGTGAAGATTTTTTTAAAGATTATATTTCTTTGGACGTTGGATCTCAGTTATGTTTTGGCTTATGATAGCATTGATGAAGCACTCAAAAATGGAGTTTCCAAGGGTGATGTTATCTTTTATGGAGATTATCAAGGACTCAACAAAGGACAAGCCGGAGCTGTAGGAAAAAGTCTTGCCACTTATGGTTATCTTGGAAATACAGGTTATTTTTTAGGAAATGTAGGTTTAGGTTATACTTCAGGATTTTATAAAAATATCCGTGCAGCCATAAGTTTCAGAGCAGCAACACCTTTTTGGAATTTGCATAAAAATTTATTAACCCCTACCGGTAAAGGCGATGCTTCAAAGGATTTTTTTAATCACAATCAAGCCACACTTGCAGAATCTTTCTTGGAATATTTTGATGGAGACACCAACATCAAAGCAGGGAGATTTGTTATTCCTAATGAATGGATTAACACAATGAGTGATGGAATATGGATACGCAATCGCTCTTTTACAGATCTAATGCTCGAGGGTTTTTGGGTCAATGATTATGGGCGTGTAGCCTACTATCAAATGAGTGATTTTGAAAAAGTCAATCCTTATGCAAGCTTTGGTTTGCTTAATTTAACAGCTAAATATTATATTACTCCAACCTTCACTGTTAAGGCATATACATTTTTTACTCCTAAAATATTCACCGCATTAGGGACAAGAATCAATGGAAAATATTCTTTATCAAACTTTTTTATTGGCGCCCAAGCGGGCTATACTTATAGCTTTGAAGGAGAGCAACGCTATAGTGGCTACACCCACAATGCCTCTGTTGCAGATGCTAAAGTTTTTTTTGGAATGAAATTCTTTGAAATTTCTGGGGGCTATATCCATACAAGCAAAAATTCGGGATGGGGAAACATTGGAATCATGGGAGATAGCATTGATCCTTTTTTCGTCTGGGGTGGAAAAGCTATCAAAACTCAAAAAAATGGCAATCTTATCTATGGAAGCATGCATGTAAATATTGATAGATTTAAAATATCTTTGACTTATGGAAGCACCTCTTATGATACCTCTTCAAGGCAAAATGAAATTGACTTTTCTACAGAAATTGGCTTTACACACAATGTTTTTGGTATTTTAAATATTCTAAATACTCATAAAAATACACTAAATATTCCAAACACAACTCAAATTAATGGCGGTATAAGATTATCATTCTAAAAATATAATAATAATTAATCTTATTTAGATATAATATTCATAAAATCTAAATTTTTGAGAAAAAAATATGCAAGAAATTACTGTAGCCCTTGTAGGGCAGCCAAATGTAGGAAAAAGTTCTTTAATCAACAGTATCAGCGGAGCACACCTTAAGGTGGGAAATTTCACAGGCGTAACTGTTGAAAAAGCTGAAGCTTCATTGTTTTATGGTGATACCAAAATAACTATTATAGACTTGCCGGGGACATACTCAATCAATGATTTTACATTAGAGGAAAAAGTCACTAAAGACTACCTGGAGAATGCTTCTTATGACATCATTCTCAATGTTGTTGATGCAACCAATTTAGAAAGAAATCTTGCCCTTAGCGCCCAAGTTTTAGAGATGAATAAAAAAACCCTTGTAGCTTTGAATATGTGGGATGAAGCCCAAAAAGAAAAAATTCATATTGATGATAAACTTCTTTCAGAAATTTTAGGAGTAAAATGTATCCCCACATCAGCAAGTAAAAATCTCAATGCAACCTTGCTTTTAGAAACTATTGTTAAACTTTATGAAAGTGATTTTATCCCCCCCAAAAGAATTTATACTAACTTTATTGAAACTCAAATTCAAACTTTAGTTAGTTTTCTTACTCAAAAATCTTATCCTGAAGTCTCTGCTTTTTTGACACACAATAAAAACAAAGAAACCCTTTCATTAAGGCAAGTAGCCGTGATGCTTTTATCGCAGCAAACTGCAATTTACTCTTATTTTCATGATAAGGCATGTTGGCTTGAATTATCCAAAGTACTCAATACAGCCATTAATTCTCTCTATAAAGCCTCCTCAGAACACAATGTTCAAAATATATTTGCTTCTGATGCCCTTGCCTTTGGAAAAGGTGCTGCCCAAGAGGTCCTATCTCGTCCTAACAAATCCCTCCATCAAACACAAAAAATTGATACTATCATGCTTAATAAATATTTAGGTCTGCCAATCTTTCTTTTCTTGATGTTTATTTTATTTGAAATGACTTTTTTTGTAGGGGGAATACTTCAAAATTATGCACAAGATGGAATTGACTTGCTTGGAGAGGCTGTCCAAACCCATATTTCTAATCAAGATTTTGCCTCCCTTATTGGAGGGGGAATTATTGGAGGTGTGGGAGCTGTTTTATCTTTTTTGCCTTTGATTATTATCTTATATTTTGGAATTTCTTTACTGGAAGCAAGTGGGTATATGTCTCGTGTTGCATTCTTGCTTGATGGGATTTTCCATAAATTTGGCTTGCATGGGAAAAGTTTTATCCCCCTTGTTACAGGTTTTGGTTGTAGTGTGCCTGCTTATATGGCAACCCGAACTCTTCAAAACAGAAACGAGCGTTTAATCACTTTATTTGTAATTGGATTTATGAGCTGTAGTGCAAGATTGCCTATTTATGTGCTTTTTATAGGGGCTTTTTTTCCTGATAAATATGCCGGATTTGTTCTTTTTGGAGTCTATGTATTGGGAGCTTTGGTAGCTCTTTTGATGGCAAAACTCTTGAAATTAAGTGTCTTCAACGGAAAGAATGAACCTTTTGTTATGGAAATGCCTAAATATCGATTGCCTAGCTGGAGAATTATTTGGTTTGGGATTTATACCAAAGTCCTTATGTATCTTAAAAAAGCAGGGACATTTATCTTGATAGGTTCCATGATCGTATGGTTTGGTTCACAATATCCCAAAAATCATCAACTTGAAGAATCTTATCAAAACAAAATAGCAGATATTGATAATGATCAAAAAATCACTCAAACCAAAAAAGAAGAAATGACTCAAGATCTCCAAAATGAGCTTGAAGAACTCCTTTTACAACAAAGCTACTCCGGGCATATAGGTATATTTTTAAAACCAATATTTTCTCCTATGAATTTTGATTGGCGACTTTCAATCTCTTTGGTTACCGGATTTGCAGCAAAAGAAGTAGTCGTTTCTACACTTGGAGTTTTATACTCGCTTGGACATGGCACAAATGAAAAATCTCAAAGTTTCAGAAATGCACTAAGAAAAAATGTTAGCACCCCATCAGCTATCGCATTTATCATTTTTATCATGTTTTATATCCCTTGTTTTGCAGCAACTATCAGTTTTGGCAGAGAAGCAGGAGGGGCAAAATTTGTACTCTATTTGTTTCTTTTTACAAGTGTGGTCGCTTATATTTTTTCACTCATAGGATTTTATGCAACAAAATATTTAATGCTTTGGCTTACCTAATTTGCATTGAAGGCTATTTTAAATTTTTATTCAAGGTTATCAAACAAAAAACCACCTTGACAAACTTGACAAAAATCATGTGGTTAGAGTATAATTCGCCCTCCTAAGCATTAAGTTTTTCGGGGCGTAGCGCAGTCTGGTTAGCGCACTTGGTTTGGGACCAAGGGGTCGAAGGTTCGAATCCTTTCGCCCCGACCATGCTTTTGGCTTTAGTTATTATTCTTTATGGTGGGTGTAGCTCAGTTGGTTAGAGCATCAGGTTGTGGCTCTGAGGGTCGTGGGTTCGATCCCCATCTCCCACCCCATAATTTTTAATTTTTACAATCAATAATAACTTTTGCGTTCGTAGCTCAATTGGATAGAGCACCAGACTTCGGATCTGGGGGTTAGGGGTTCGACTCCCTTCGGGCGTACCACCCTGACTCAATTTTTATACGCGCTCGTAGCTCAGTTGGATAGAGCAACAGCCTTCTAAGCCGTAGGTCGCAGGTTCGAATCCTGCCGGGCGTACCATTTATTGCATCATCAAAACTCTATTAATACCATGGAATTTCAAGCCATACATATTAAAAAATTTAATAAATAAAATCCAAATTAAGTCTCTCTGTTTAGTAAGGTTAGCAATTCCAATCTTAAACCTATTGTAATAAGTCCTATCTCTATTTTTAGTGATGTTTAATAAAAATTAGACTTTAACTGAGATGATTGCCGCACAAACACCCCAAAAGATAAACTCTAGGCACTTCTTCCAGTCTATAAAATTTAAAAATACAAATAATGATAATTTTTCCATTTTAATAAATAGCTTACTCATATATTCCTAAATGTATGGATTTTAACATGAATATAAAAAATAAGTATAAATATATCTTAGTGATTTAAATTCCGGTATCTTGATTTTTCTTATTCTCTGAGACTTATTATAATTTTAAAACCTATAATTTCTCCTATGAGAATTTATTTATAATTACTATTCTTAAATCATATTTCAATAAAATTTGTTCAGACTATAAATTCTATAAATTATCAATCTCTAATGAAAAATTGAATTTTTAATATATTTTAAATCAATAACCTTATGAATGTAGCTTATCATAGGCAAATTGGATTTGATGCAATCTCCGGTAAGCCATAGATGCAAAACTTTTATTTAAATATTTTGGATCCAAAATATTTTGATTAGAGTTTCTAATAGCTTCCTCAAAATTTTTATCCAGCATTTCTTGAGTAAAATCTTCTTGTAATCCCAATATCTCCAAAGCTTTTGTGCGTTCCATTTCAATAGATGTCTGAAATTCTATCTCAAAATCATCATAAATTTTATTAAAACCTTCATTGTCTAATTCCAAAAATGCTGCAACATCAATAATATTTTCTTTTTCTTGGACATCTAACTCTCCCTCAGCATAAGCAATACTAAGTAAAAACTCAACAAATTTTAAACGCTTTTTGTATTCTCCATAGGTTACTTGCAAAAAATCTTTGCATAGTTGCTCTAGCGTTCGCGAATCTTTATCGCCAAAGACTTCTCTAAGCTTTTCTTTGGCATTTTCAATACCATTGATTTTATTTTTCATGTTTTCAAACATTTCATCTATTAACACTTCTTTCATCAATGACTTATTTTTTGAAACTACCTTAGCCATTATAGAGACCATAATACCAAACTCGGTTTTTTTTATCTTCTCAAGAGGATCAGCCAATATATAAGGATCTTGGGATAGATCATATTCCGGAGTGCTATGTGTATTTGTATCTCTTGTTCCTGAAGAAATAGGATTTTTGAGGTATTCTTGAAGTGTTATATACAAATAATACACTACAACGCCTGCTAATATCAATAAAACAATTTCCATATCTATCCTTTAATCAATGATTTTTTAGTTTATGTTCTAATTCTTTTTTTCTCTTTTCTTCACGTTCTTGATTGGCTTTATAAAGACGGAATTGCTCTTCTTTTTGCTTAGCTTCCAAAGCAAGACGGCGTTCACGCTTTTTTTTAAGCTGTTGCATATAATCCTCACGTTTTTGAGGAGATTGATATTCTATAGGCTTCATCAACAAAATAAATAATACAAAAATAAATAAAATAAATGCGACTGTATTTGAACTTGCTCCATTCATATGATACCAAAGACCGCCGATACCAGAAGCTATCAAAACCTTCAAAAATATCTTCATCTACGTTATCCTTACTTAAAAAGCCTTGTTTAATTATATAAAGGTTACTTTATTTTTATGCAAATGCAGCCCCAACTTTTTGAAATCTTTTTCTCCCATAGCTATCAAAACTATCTGAGACAAAAACAATGTGGGCATAGAATCGAAATCCCGTTTATATTGTTTTGATGCTTTTTTTGAATAAGTATCAAACATCTCAAATTGTCCCATTGAAGTGCTTACTAAAAAATCAATGCCCAAATCAATAGCTTCATATCGAATCCTCCCGGATTGTTCCAAAGCAGAATGTTGATTAACTTCAAACAAATGGGCGTAACATTCATTTTGAATCGTGGTTTGATATTTTTTTAAAGAAATTTTTTCAAATAACTTTTTATAGCAAATTTTATGGGCATAAAAAGATCCTTCAAATACAACAGTGCCAAAATCTTTAAAACTCTGTATTACATCCCAATCAACTTCATTAGCAAGCATTTGGTTTAAAGACTCAATTACAACCTTACAATCATAAACCAAATGAAATTGTTTTAATTTTTTGTTGAGAGTATCTCTGAGAGCATTATCTGCATCAATAATGCTTTTGGCATACATAATATTTGCATAAGCATCTTCTTCACACAACAACAAAATAGCATTATTTTTATATGCAAGTGCCATATTATAGGCATTGGCAAATAAAAATTTTTCTTCATCACAAAACCTTCCCCAATACCCTCCATCATAACAAAACTCTAGAGGCAATACAGACTTGTGAAATTTTTCTAACAAAGAAGCAGTGCTTATTAATAAGGGTTTAAAATTCCATGATTTATCATAACCATTAAAGAGCGCGTATTTTGAAGAATTTTCAAGTGAATTTTCAAGATTATTTTGTGAAGGAAAATTGTATTTAGATTCAATATTTTTGACAAATTTTATCCAATTATTTTGTGCTAATGGACATTTTGAAGCTTGAGTAAGCATTTTTTGAAGTTCAAATATTTCTGAATCAATTTGATTATTTTCAGGATAAACAAACTTTGCGACACTTACAAAATTCATGACCCCATTTTTGCAATCAGCAATACTTTGGATCAATCTTTTAGCATCATTAGGATGACGCATTAAAAGCCATTTAACATAAAGAAAAAAACCATCTCCAAAATAATCAGGATTTCTTTGAGGAGAAATAAAATTGATATAAATAAACCTGGTTAGTTCTGTTTTTTCACTTTGTGTCAAAAAATCTCCGCTTTGCATAAAAGAATCATAAAAACTTAAAACTGCATTTTTATCGATTAACAAATCTTTATAAGCATATTTTGTAGAGATAGGTTCAATCACCCATTCCTTGCCAAATCTTTGTACTAATTCTAAAATTCCAATATCCTTAAAAATAGCGATATTATTAATTTTCAGCGCTATATTTGGATCATATTGAAAATCCTTTAAAGGCAGGTTTTTTAAGACATCTAATAAAGTAAAATTCTCCCGGTAATCCTGTGTGCATTTCTCATAAATCGGGCTATAACTCTTTTGTGCTTCAAATCTAAAAACACTCAATTCAAGTTTATGAATACTCATTTTAAAATCCTTGATAAAAATTCAAACTAAACTTCATCAGATTTTACCACAAATCTAAAACCTTTTGTTATTTTTGAATCAATCAGCTTTTTTTATTTTTTTGTTGGATATTTTTAATAATCCTCCGGTTTTGAGGGTTAGATAAAATTGCCTCCATTGGATTGCAAATCTCTTCTTGAAGATGATCAAAAACAAGGCTCACATCCCCTTGATGAAACAACACAACATCTTCATATTTTTTATTTTTGACAATCACTTGAATAATCCCTTCTATTTTTATACTCACAATACTACCAATATTGTCGTTCCCAAAACCGGCTTCAAACTCAATACTATCCTCATAAATCCTCAAACTCTCAAAAGTATATCCCGCAAGTATAAAAACTTCAAAAGGTCTAAATTTATCAAAAATTTCCTTTGGTAACAAAGGTTCAAAATTAACTTTCAAAAGATCACAAACAACACAAAAATTTACTTTATTATCAAATAAAAATCTAATAATTTCAAAACAATGTCTATTGCTCAAACATTGATAACTCTTCATAATATTCATCAATAACATACCTTTTGTAATTCTTTAAGCATTTTTTTTATTTCTTCTATGCCAATTTTCCAAAATGCTTCATCTTCGATATCAAAACCAAATGCCCCTACTAAATCTTTAGGACTTTGACTCCCTCCTTTGCTCAAAAATTCTATATAAATTTTGACAAAATCCTTATTCTTGCCACTTTTATACAATCCAAATAAAGCCAAAACAAGCAATTGACCATAACTATAAGCATAACAATAAAAAGGAGAATGGATAAAATGAGGGATATAACTCCACCACCTATTATATTTTTTTGTCAGTTTAAGAGTATCTCCAAACATTTTTTGATTTTCTTCTCGCCAAATTCTATCAAAATCCTCTATCTTAAGCTCATCTTGAGCATTGTGAATTTGACGTTCAAAATTAGTCATAACAACTTGTCTAAAAAGTGTTGAAAAAATATCTTCTAATTTACCTGCATAAATTCCCAAAAGCTCAGTCTTTGAAAGATTATCTTTGAGACTATCAAACAAAAGCATTTCAGCAAACACTGAAGCTGTTTCTGCCGTAGTTAAAGGAGTATCCATATTCAAGCAACCTACTTTTTTGCTCAATTCTTGATGGATCATATGCCCAAACTCATGAGCAATTGTAAAAGCATCGCGTCTATTGTTTGTAAAATTAAGCAGCACATAAGGATGAGATTTTGGAATACTGCCATGACTAAAAGCGCCTCCGCGCTTCCCTTCTCTGGGATGAGAATCAATCCAACCGGATTTAATGGCTTTAGAAGCAATCTGATGAAACAAAGGTGAGAAATTTTCAAATGCTTTTAAAACCCATTGTAATGCCTGTGCATAATTGATTTGTTCTTCATCTTGGGAAATCGGAGCATACCTATCATAATCTTTTAATTTGAAGCCTAAAATTTCTGATTTAATTTTATAGTAATGATGCACAATACAAAAATTTGCATTGACTGTATCCAGCATACTATCTACGCTTTTTTGAGTAATTTGATTTTCAAGATGTCTAAAAGATTCTTGCTTTTGATAATGACGCAATTTTGTCTGGATATGCAAATCTTTGCGTACCATATTCAAAATATAGGCTAATAAAAAACTAGACTTTTCCAAAGCCTTGCTAAAGGACTTTTGAGCCTTTTTTCTAATCTGCCTATCTTTGTGATGCAAGAGAGCTAAAATCTCTTCTTCGCTTAAAAGTTGTTTTTCATAAGGAATCTTAAGCAAAGAAAGATGTTCATCAAATAATCTTGAAAAAGCCCCTACCCCCACAGGGGATGTCATCAAGAGAACTTTTTCTTCAGGAAGGCTTAATTGATGAGATTTTTTCTTGATTAAATTTTGAAGATAATAAGCGTATTTCCCGGAATGCTTGATAAAATCTTTTTGTTTTTTTGTCTCCAAACCACAAAATTCTATTTCAAAAAATACAATATGTTCTTGTATTTCATTGGCAACAAGCTCATATTTAGCATAAAAATCTCCTTTTTTTGTATCCGAAGCAAAAATCAAAAATACATAAGTCATCACCCCTGAAATTCCTTCAATAATCTCTTCATATCCCTGAAGCGCTTTTTCAAAACCGACATTCAAAAGAGAATCTAGTTTATTGGCATATTTTTTTTCAAATTTTTTAGCATCCTTAAGCAACCTGACAACATAAGTCTCAAGATCTTGTGAATTTTTAAAAAGTGAGGTCAAATCCCAAGTATGTTCAAATTTTTCAGTCATTTTTTATCCTTTTTATCTAATGCGTATTGAGCTAACAATGCACCCACTTCTGTTTTGCTATTAATACTGCTGACATGGAGTTTATCTAATTCCTCTTCTTCTATTTTGGAATCAACTTTGGCGATAATATCCGCATTGGGTGCAATCTCTAAGATTCTATCACAAATTGCTTTGATGATACTTGTATTGTCTATAGTAATAATGATACATCTGGATACGCTCAGTTTGAGTTTCTCCAAAAAACTCTCTTGTGTAATATTGCCAAAAATAACATGATCTTTGGCTTTTTCGCCCATTTCAACTTGAGCGATATTACAATCAAGGGCTAAATACCTGGCACGATTTTGCTTTAAGATATTCACCACTTCCACTCCAAATGTTCCATAACCCACGACAATAATATGATCTTCTAAGGGGATAGGGATTTGAACTTTTTCATCTTTTTTTAACCCGCTATTGATTTGTTTTTTAAGGACATAACCGGCAATTGAATTTAAATATTTTAAAATAAAAGGGGTTACTATCATTGAAAAAACAACCATTAAAACTAAAAACTGATGGATATCAATAGGCACTATATGGATAATTCCTTTTTCTTGCAACAATCCCAATATCCCCCCTTTATCCGGAGATACAAAAAGATTATTTGTGTTGGCATTTAAAAATACTGCAAAGGAAAACTCCCCAATCTGAGATAATGATAAAGCCGTTTTAATAGCGCTTTGAGAACTTCTGAAAATTTTAATTATCCAATAAATTAAAAAGGTTTTCAAAACCATCGTTATAAATAGCAAAAGAACAATGGCAAAAAACTGACTGAATAAAAAATCTAAATCAATTTGCATCCCCACTGTAACAAAAAATAATCCCAAAAATATATCCCTAAAATGGGATAAATCTGCTTCAACCTGATATTTATAACGAGATTTTGAAATTGCCATTCCTGCAATGAATGCTCCCAGCGACATTGAAAAACCAAAATAATGACTAATACCTGCAGCTCCCAGAACAATCAACAAAATTGTCCCCATAAATAACTCTGCAAGCTTACTATTTGCAGCAAGATTTAAAATTCTTGTAGCAAAATGTCTCCCCGGTAACAGAAGAATTGCCAAAACAATTACTCCGGATATGAATGTCCGCACTAATGTACTCCCCAAACTCATATCTTCATTGCTTAATAATGCTAAAATCAAAAGAATAGGGATCACAGCAATATCTTGCATAATTAAAATCCCTGTAACACTTCTACCCGGGACAGTATTGAGTTGCTTGGAATCCTCAAAAAATTTCAGCACAATCGCAGTAGAAGAAAGAGAGAAAGCCATTCCAATTACCAAAGACAAAACCGAAGAAAAACCAAATACAAAATAACTCAAAACAAAAAATAACAGACTTGTCCCAATAACTTGCAAGATCCCAAAAATCAATACTTCTTGCTTCATAGACTTTAATCTGTCAAAACTAAATTCAAGTCCGATCATAAACATCAAAAATACTATCCCAAATTCTGCAATTGCTGATAGTGTCTCAGATCCTCTAATTCCAAATAAATACACAACTACCACGCCTGTAATGATATAGCCGACAATGACAGGTATGTCAATTTTTTTGAGAAATAAATTTACCAGAATTGATATAGCAAGAGCTACAACAATGATATAAAATATATTTTCTATGAACTCACTCCTATAAAACCTGAATAGAATTTTTACTTTTTTGTTATAATACCTTATTAAAGAAACTCTAATCTTACACAAAGGTATTAAATGGACTGCTCGCTGCTTTATGCAACTACTTTTGATATGCTTGAGCAAGGGTGTATGCGGTCAAAAAATCTACTTGATTTCAACCAAAATGTTATTGCGAATTTAGCCTTTGATATTAAAAAAATATTGCAAGAGCATCCCCTCTCCTCTGACGAAAAAAATTGTCGAGAATATGTAAGAAAAGCTATAGTAGAATTCTATCGCAAAAATGGTATGAATGCTTTTGTGTATATCGACAAAAATAAAAATATTGAGATTTCTACTGCCATCAAAGATCCTCAAAATAATTTAAGTGTATTTTTTTTAAGCAAATGGCTAGAGAATAATAAAAAAAAGTTTAAATCAAAGATTTCTAATGCAAATGAAAATTTCTCTCAAGAAGATTTTAATATGATTTTAGAATACGCCAAAATGTGTATAGATTTTGATAATAATGAACTTCTTTTTAGAGATGTTGTTAGAAATGCTATCAAAAAAACTTTTAATCTCAATCCAAGAGATGGTTTATTTTTTACAAAATTAGGGGTATATTTTAAAATTTTTGATTTTGAATTTGTTAAACTTAGTAATGAAATCCGTCATATTCAAAAACTCAACTCAGCAAGACTGCTTGATGATGGGGACAAATTAAAAATCAATGCTCTTTTGAAGAAAATCGATCTTGATGGATTGATCGCACAAATTGCCGAGCATATTTTAGATACAAAAATTAATTTTGAGAATATAACTAATATTGAATTTACAAAAAATTTTTTATTTTTTATTGTTCAAGAATTGCGTGTTCATTTGAGAAAAATACTCGATGGTAAAATTACAAGTATCTTACAAACTTGTTTTGCCGAAGAAAAAATCCGATCCATGAAAAATATCATTTTTGAAAAAGTTGCTGATAAACTCTTAGGGATGATTTATAAAGGTTCTCAGAGTGCAAAAAAATTTATTTCTTTTTATAATGGACAAATTATAAATATTGACAATAAAGAAGTCATAATCCCTACAATTTTAGACGCAAAAGGGGAGCAATGGAGTTTGGAAAAAATAGAAGACACTCTCCAACAAAAACATCAAATTCAATCCCAAATAGATGCCCTCAAAGAACAATTTAATCAACTAAATCAAGCAACTCTCAAAACAGAAGAGGCTATCAATAATGCCCAAAATGAAATTTCTAATAAAAACCAAGTCTTAAGTGAGACAGACTCAGTTTATGAAAACAAAAAAAAGCAACTTCAAAATCTCAAAGAAGAAAATATGATACAAAAAGAAACAATTAGCATTAGTTTGGGCAAATATTTTGAAGAAAAAAAAGCTATTTTAGGCGAAATAGAAAACTTAACCAAACAAATTGAACAATCCAAACAAGAAAAAATTAGCCATTTACAAGAACAAAAAACAATCCAACAAAACATAGAAAAGAAAATAGAAGAAAATCAAACTAAGTTTATACAATATAATATGCTTGTAAGCGCATTATCAAATGCAATTTCAGGAGTAAAAATTGAACGCTAAAGATAAGCAATACAACAAGAACAGATCCCTTCAACTTCAAACAAAAATGCTTATTGCAACCATTACGATTGGACTTTTGCTTGTATGTATTACTTCATTTTTAGCCCTGAGTGTTCTCAAATATGATTATGAAACTAATTTTCCCGGTCCTATTAGAGAAATACAAAAACTCAAAACTATTCAAGATTTTTATATCATTGACATCATGAACTATATCAATCAAAAAGCAGATATTTCATCAAATCAAAATCAAATGCTCATATTGTGGAATCAATATAAAGAACTCAGAAAACCTAAGAAAAATATTTTAAAAAATATTAAAAAAATATATCAAAAAATATCTTCAAAAGAATTTTATTTAAAAATACGTGAATATCAAGAACAAGAGACTCAAGAAGTACAAAAAGTTGATCATATTATTAAAGTTACCGATGCACTCTTAACCAAGCTTTATCACAAAGAATCTAAACAATATCAAACAGATATAAAAACCCTTATTGGTCAAAGCGTAACCATCAATCAGCTTATTTCAAATATTATTGCTCTGCATATAAAAATTGCGATGCTAAAACAATCTTCCACTACTATTATGTATAAAATTACTTTGGTAATGCTGATGTTTTTTATGTTTATTGTCATTTTTACCACTTTGTTTCTTTCGAATTTGGTGTTAAATTATATTAAAAATGTCAATCAAGAACTTCAAAAAGCTATTGAACAAAAAACCAGGGAACTTAAAGAAATCAATCTCAATCTTCAAAAAACCATTGAATATGAAATTGAACAATCACGCAAAAAAGATCAAGTGATGTATCAACAAGCAAGACTTGCCTCTATGGGAGAAATGATTCAAAATATTGCCCACCAATGGCGACAACCACTCAATTCACTTATTCTTCTTATCCAAAGTTTTAAAGTTAAATTCAATAGTAACAAACTTGATAAGCATTTTATAGATATGCAAACTGAAGATGGACTCCGTATTGCCAAAAATATGTCTGCAACTATAGAAAATTTTAGGAATTTCTTCCGACTCAATAGAATTAAAAGTGAATTTTCTCTTGCAATAGCCATACAAGATTCTGTCAAAATTATGAACCCATTACTAAAACAAAACAATATTGTTATCTTTATTAACATTCAAGAAGAAATCTCTTTTTATGGGCACGAAAATGCTTTTACACAGATTATTTTAAATATCATTAAAAATGCTTATGATGCTATTTTGGCTCGAAATATCAACAATGGTGAATGCGAAATTAAACTGGAGGTGAAAAATGGTAACGTTTATATTTATCTTAAAGATAACGCAGGAGGTGTGCAACTAGAGAACATTAATAAAATTTTTGAGCCCTATTTTACGACTAAACATAAATCTGTGGGGACAGGTATTGGACTTTATATGACAAAACAAATCATAGAAAGACAAATGTATGGCACAATTTCAGTTTCCAATGCAAATTGGATAAGTAAATTTTCCGGAGAAAATTACTATGGGGCAATTTTTTTGATAGAATTACCTATAAAACAAAATCAACAAAAGGATAACCATGGACAAATATGATAATTTAAAACACCTCACCGTATTATACGTTGAAGATGATGAAGATACTCAACGCATTACATCGATCGTGCTTGAAGATTATGTAGGCAGATTAATACTTGCAAAAAACGGTCAAGAGGCATTAAATATTTTTGATACCCACAATATTGATATTGTTTTGACAGACATTTTAATGCCAAAACTTAATGGTATTGAGCTTATTAAAGCAATCAGGAATGGCAAAACTAATCCTCATTGCCCCGTGATTATCACAACAGCTCATACAGAAGTTCCCTATCTTCTTGATGCGATCAGCTTAAAAGTAGATGGCTATATCCTCAAGCCTTTAGATGTAGATGAGTTGCTTAATACATTACAAAAAGCAATACTTCCAAAACTGCAAGCGCTTGAATTGGAATCTAAAAATCTTCTTATCAATGCTATTTCTGCATTCATAGGTGGTAAAAAAATAGAAATTATTAAATTTTTACTGGATAATTGTGATGAAGATCATGTATATTATGGCTCTTATGAAGATATTATCTCTCATTTAAATGTTTCAAAACCTACAATTGTAAAAACATTCAAACAACTTATTGAAGTAGGGTTGCTCATCAAAATCAAAAACAAAGTCTACAAAATTCACCCTGATGTAACCATCAAAGATTAATTACCAAAAAATATTGACTTTAATGGTAAGGTTTGTATAGAATACAGACCTTACATTACTTCACAAATATCCAAAATCTAATTGCGCTGCATTTGATTAAGGGAAAGTTTCTTAAGGACAAGAATGACTACAGAACAAAATACTAATGTTTCAAAAAATCGCACTCATACTCCTGTAGATGGCTATAGAATCGAAGAACTTCGCACAAAACCTATGGAAAATCTTATTGAAATAGCCAATAAATTGGAGATAGAAAATCCTCAAGAATATAAACGTCAAGATTTAATGTTTGAGATTCTTAAAACTCAAGTAAGTCAAGGGGGTTATATATTATTTACCGGGATTTTAGAAACTACCAATGAAGGTTATGGTTTCTTAAGAGGGATTGATGAAAATTTTACTGATAGCCCTAATGACACTTATGTAAGCCAATCTCAAATCAGACGTTTTGCCCTTAGAAATGGTGATATTGTTACAGGACAAGTTCGATCCCCAAAAGATCAAGAAAGATATTATGCTCTCCTTAAAATTGAAGCTATCAATTATCTCTCTTTAGAAGAAATAAAAAATCGTCCCCTTTTTGATAACCTTACTCCTCTTTTCCCCACAGAACAAATTAAGCTTGAATATGAACCCTCAAAAGTAACCGGCAGAATGCTCGATCTCTTTAGTCCCATCGGCAAGGGACAACGTGCCCTTATTGTCGCACCCCCAAGGACAGGAAAAACTGAGCTAATGAAAGAATTAGCCCATGGAATCACCTACAACCACCCTGAAATTGAATTGATTGTTTTGCTTGTGGATGAACGTCCTGAGGAAGTTACAGACATGCAGAGAAGTGTCAAAGGGCAAGTTTTTAGCTCCACTTTTGATCTCCCCTCTACAAACCACATTCGAGTGGCTGAACTTGTCTTAGAAAGAGCCAAACGCCGTATCGAAATGGGAAAAGACGTGGTTATTCTTCTTGATTCTATTACGCGCTTAGCTCGAGCCTATAACGCTGTTACTCCTTCTAGCGGGAAGGTTTTGAGTGGGGGTGTGGATGCCAACGCACTCCATAAACCCAAGAGATTTTTTGGGGCTGCTAGAAATATCGAACAAGGCGGCAGTCTCACAATCATTGCAACAGCCCTTATTGAAACAGGATCAAGAATGGATGAAGTTATTTTTGAAGAATTTAAGGGCACAGGGAATAGTGAAATTGTTTTGGCTAGAAATATCGCAGATAGAAGAATCTACCCCGCATTTGATATCCTCAAATCCGGTACACGTAAAGATGAGCTTTTATTAGGCAAAGACAAACTTACCAAAGTATGGATGTTACGAAATGTTATGCAACAAATGGATGACATTGAAGCCCTTACTTTTATCTACTCAAAAATGCAAAGAACTAAAAACAATGATGAATTTCTTAACATGATGAATGAAAAGGAATAATTGATTTGAAAGCAGGCGTATTTGACAGCGGTGTAGGAGGATTAACCGTTCTCAAAAGCATTCTGGATGCAAATATGTTTGATGAAATTATCTATTATGGAGACACTGCGAGAGTCCCTTATGGCGTAAAAGATGAACAAACAATTATCCGTTTTTCTCTAGAAGCGCTAGATTTTTTTGCTACTCATCAAGTTGATATTCTTATTATTGCTTGCAATACTGTGAGTGCTTATGCTATTGATGTTATGAAAAAGCACACTTCTATCCCTATTGTTGGAGTCATAGAACCCGGAGTCCAAGCATTGAAAAACAAAATATCCAATAAAGACGATCCTATTTTAGTCATCGCTACTAAAGCCACTATTGCCTCCAAACAATATCAAAATAAACTCCAACTCAATGGTTACACTTCTATACAAAGCTTAGCAACAGGACTCTTTGTCCCTATTGTCGAAGAAGGTATTGAAGATGAGAATATCTTAAAAGCCTCCATGCAATATTATTTTTCTTCTATCAAACAAACTCCCCAAGCTATCATTTTAGGATGCACTCATTTCCCTTTGATTGCCCCATCAATTGAGAAGTTCTTTGCGCACAAAAGCATATTGATTCATTCTGGGGAGGCTATTATAGATTATCTTTGGAAAAACTATCAAATCGCCCCAAACACAACTTCAAAACAAGCAAAATTAGATCTTTATGCTTCAAGCGATGTTCTTGCTTTGCAAAAAACAGCCCATAAATGGCTTGGCATTAATTTTTAACCTATTTTAACCCCATTCACTTGACCAACCATATTATCAATATTTTCAAAAAATCAGAGAATTCTTAAATTTTTTTATGTTAGAATTAAGCAATAGCCTACATAAAACCTACTAAATAAAAATAGGTAGATAAAAATTTAGAAAAATATTTATAAAAATAAATAGGGAAAAATATGCGTTACAAAAAATTATCTCTGGAAGAATTTTTAGGAGATTATACCCATAAGCACAATCCAAAAGACCAAGATATTCAAAACCTCAAAAATAATATCGCCACCCTTCTCCAAACCAATCAAAAAGAAAGCGAAGAGCACCAAAAAAACGAAATTAACAATTTTCTAACAAATACATTTGGCTATTGCATCAACACAAGAGGCAAAATTGATGCAGCTATTTATAAAGATGGCAAAGTGCAAGTCATCATTGAAGCCAAATCTCTCAAAAATACACATCAATTTCCTCCTGATGAAAATACTTTAGAATCTAAGGCTTTTTATGAAAGCATTCTTTATTATCTGAGAGAATCCAAAACCAATAACAATATCAAACATATTATTCTTTGCACTATCCATTCTCACTATATCATTGAAGCTAGAGAATTCCAAAGACTTTTTGGACAAGACAAACAAATTGAGATTTTCAGAAAAAATGCAGATGATAAAGAAGGCAATGATACAAGCACGGAAAGATTTTATAGCGACGTAGCACAATATCTCAAAACCAAAGACTCTGAAATCTCTTACACCTGTTTTAAGCTTAGTAAGGATTTGGATATAACCACTCTCGCGCTGATTTTTCAAATCCTCAGCCCCCTTTGCCTCCTCAAACAAAAGATATTTTTAGATGCAAATATACTCAATCAAAATTTTTATGACGAATTGCTCTATATCCTAGGATTAGAAGAAAAAACAAGCGAAGGTAAAACCATCATCAAACCAAGCAATACAAAAAATTCACTCCTAGATGCCATGACTGAAAGTTTTAGCTTAGAAAGAGAGGGGAATTATGAAGATATTTTCACTCTTTTAACTATTTGGAATAATCGCATCTTATTCTTACGTTTGCTGGAATCTATGCTGTTGTCTTTCAAACATATACAAAAACCTTTTTTGCTTTTAGAGACTATTGGGGATTTTGAAGTACTGGATATCTTGTTTTTTGATGTCTTGGCTAAACCTTATGAAAAAAGGGACTCCATCCCCAAATCTCTAGAATCTATCCCCTATCTCAACTCTAGTCTTTTTGATAAAATTCAATTGGAAAAGAGTCCCAATGAATCGGGGAAAAATTTTCGAATCCACCTCTTAAAATCCAAACCTCTATCATTATATAAAAACTCTATTTTAAAAAAAGAAAAAGAATACCAAAATAAGGATTCTCTACCCTTATTGGAATATCTTTTTGCTTTTTTGCATGCTTATGATTTTACCACCACCCCACAAGATATCAAAAACCACACAAAAACTAATCTTGACAAGCTTATCAATGCGGCTGTATTAGGGCTTGTTTTTGAAAAACTCAATGGCTATAAAGAAGGGAGTTTTTATACTCCCGGTTCTATCACAAGTTATATGTGCAAGCGATCTATTACTCAAATAGTACTAGAGAAATTCAATCGTGCCAAAGGCTGGGAATGCAAAGACTTAAGCGAACTCTACAATAAGATAGAAGATATCAGGGACGCCAATAAAATTTTTAATACTCTTAGCATTTGTGATCCGGCCGTTGGGAGTGGGCATTTTCTTGTGTCTGCCTTGAATGAGCTTATTTTTATCAAACATAAACTTGGTATTTTGTGTGATGAAAAAGGGTATAAAATCAAAGATATTACACTTGAAATTATCCATGATGAAATCATAATCAAAGATTCCAAAGGGAATATTTTTCAATATACGCTCCCGGCTCATGAAGATATAGAAGATCACAAAATCCAAAAAGCTATTTTCAATGCCAAAAAAGACTTGATAGAAAAATGCCTTTTTGGCGTGGATATCAACCAAAATTCTTGTGAAATCACCAAACTAAGGCTTTGGATAGAATTATTAAAATGCAGCTATTATGATGATATATCCAAACGCTACCTCCAAACTCTCCCTAATATTGACATCAATATCAAATGTGGCAATTCATTGACTTCAAATATTGATTTGCATATCACAAAAAAATCAATGACGGTTGGAATTAACAAATCAGGATCATTGCTTGCTAATAAAACTGAATCTTACCAAAAGGGAATCATCAATGATCTTGAAAATAATTTTCAATCTAAAATCGATCTCTATGCCACAGCTGTGAAAGATTACAAAAATGAAACAGACAAAGATCTCAAACAAAAGCACAAAAAAACCATCGCAAAATGTGAAGATTTCTTCAATGATCTTTTTAAAAAAGCACATTCTATTACGCTTAAATTCATAAATGATTTGGAATACTATGCTGAAAGATTTGGCTATGAAGGTTTCAATGTTAGCGATAATTGTGGCGTTGAAAAAGAAGATTTGAAACGTTTGCAGGATTATATCCCGAAATTTTTTGATGAAAAAAACTCCAAAATTCCACCTTTTGGACAAAGCAGCGGATCAGATTACAAACAGCTTCAAGAACTTCAAATTCTCATGCATCAATATGAACAACTTTTTAAAACAAAAACCTTCGAGTGGCGTTTTGCTTTTCCTGAAGTCTTAGATGAAAATGGAAATTTTATGGGGTTTGATTTGGTTATTGGCAACCCCCCTTATATCCGCCAAGAATCTATCAAAGAGTTAAAACCCCATCTCCAAGAACATTTTGAAATCTACAGTGGGACAAGCGATATTTTTACTTATTTTTATGAGCAAGGATACAAGATTTTAAAAGATGGAGGGAAACTGAGCTTTATCACTTCCAACAAATGGACAAGATCAGGATATGGGCAAAAACTTCGAAAATTTATTTTGGAAAAAACAGCATTAGAATATTATGTTGATTTTAATGGTGTCAAAATCTTTGATAGTGCCACTGTAGATACCTCTATCGTAGGCTTTAGCAAACAAACCAAAAGCAAAAATCATGACTTTGAATATCTGTGTTTGCAAAATAAACCCGCAAGCGCTCAGGATATCCAAGCCCTTCTTCCGCAGATTTTGAACACCAAATCACTCAATGAAACTTCTTTTACTTTTTCAGATGAAATAACTTTGGCTATCAAAAAAAAGATTGAACGTATTGGCACACCTCTGAAAGAATGGGATATTTCTATTAATTATGGAATAAAAACAGGCTATAATGATGCTTTTATTATCAATACAGCCAAAAGAGATGAGATCTTATCCAAATGCGACAATACCCCAAATTCAAACCTACCCTTCAAACACATCAATGGACACTATATCCCTGCCACACAAGATCAAGCACAAAAAGATAAGGATATTGTTTATCTCAATGAAAAAGAGCGCACTGACCAAATTATTCGACCTATTTTAAGAGGACGTGATATTAAGCGTTATCATTATGAATGGGCAGGATTATGGGTGATTGCTACATTCCCATCTCTAAAATTAGATATTAATGATTATTCAATTTTGAAAGATTATTTAGAGAGTTTCATGCCAAAAATTGCACAAAGTGGAGAAAAAGGGTGTAGAAAAAAAACCTCTAATCAATGGTTTGAAACGCAAGATAATATAGCATATTCGAGCGAATTTTCTAGGCAGAAAATTGTATATCCAAATATGGCAAAAGAATTTATTGCTTTTTTAGACAAAGAAAATTTTATGACCAATCAAAAATGCTTTATCATCACAGAAAAATCTGATCAAAAAGACAGACTCCTTTATCTAAGTGCTATCCTTAATTCTAAAACGAATTTTTGGTATTTTAAACAAATAGGAGCTACATTAGGAGCTAGTGGTTATGAAATGAGTAAAATCTTTGTAGAACGCTTACCGATCCCGGAATATTCAAATCATAAGATTTTAAAAAATATAGAATCTCTAGCAAAACAAATATTAGAAATAAAATTGAAAAATCCAAAAGAAGATACTCAACCCCAAGAATCCAAAATGGATATTTTAATCTATGATCTTTATGGACTTTCTGAGAGTGAAATTAGCTTTATAGAATCTGGAATTAGCTCGCAAGAGAAAGAGAGAGAGAGAGAGAGAGAGAGAGCAGGAATAATTAATAAGTTTTATCAATTATTTTTAAAAGAGAAAAATTTTGATTCTAAATATATTGGTAAAATTATATACCCTGAAACTTCTCAAGGAGTTTATTTTTCATATGATGATAAAGGCTATTTTTTAGATAAAACAGCCTTTATGATTGTAAGTGAAAGTATTGATTTAAAACTTTTAAATGGATTTTTATCTTCTTCACTAATTACATTTTATTTTAAATCTTTTTGTGGTGGGTGTATTCTAGGCAAAAGTGCCTACCAATACAATAAGCATGCATTAGAGAAAATCCCTATTCCAAAAATCTCTGAACAAAATCAAACAATCATTAACAAAATCATTGATTTGGTTAATATAATTCTAGATCATAGATCAAAAAATATCCATACAAATGCTCAAGAAAAAGAAATTAATTTCCTAGTTTATGATCTCTATGGTTTGAGCGATGAAGAAATTTCTTTGGTAGAATCTTTGATAAAATAAATGTATTTGAGGATTTATCAAGCGAGTCAAATCTCTTCAATAATTTTAATTTCTTTATCACTCAAATCATAAAACTTATAAACCATAGCATTTAGTGCTATTTCAAAATCTTTAGTATCTTGGTTTTTTTCTTTATATTCCAGTATTTTATCTACGATAGCCATAAATTCTTTTTCTTCAGAAGAAGATATTTTTGGAATAGGAAGCTTTTCAATTTTATCTTTTGCGCCATAAGCATATTTTCCACTCTCTATTAAATTGGTCATTTGTGTCATTAGCCATCTATATAATCTGGAATTCATGAAAGCTAAAAGATATAAAAGAAGGTTTTTATCATTCGTAATACTTGTTATCATAAATAATGAATTATTGAAATATAAAGTTTCTTCAATATAAGCAAAAAAGTATTCTCCACTAACAGGATTCCATACAATTTTCTGCCTAGAAAATTCGCTGATATAAGAGCAATTTCTAAGATTATAAGGGGTAATGCCCCTATCTGCTCTTATAGAAATTTTTTCCCAAAAACCATCGAGATATATTTTCAATGTCGGGTAGTCATTAATCTCAATAGGGAGAATCCGATTCTTCATAATATTCTCATCTTTATAGCCATTGTGAGTAGCAATCACCCATAATCCTGCCCATTCATAATGATAACGCTTAATATCACGTCCTCTTAAAATAGGTCGAATAAAATATGCAATACTTAAAATAAAAAGGAAAAACAATGATTTATGGCTATATAAGAGTATCAACAGAAAAACAAACTGTGCAAAACCAACAATTTGAATTAACAAGATTCGCCAAAAATAAAAATATTTCAATCGATCATTTTGTAGAAGAAACCATCAGCGGTATGGCTTCATTACAATCAAGAAAACTAGGTATTTTGGTTAAAAATCTAAAAAAAGGAGATATCCTCATCATCTCAGAGTTATCAAGGCTTGGAAGAAGTTTATTGCAAATTATGGGATTGCTGAATATTTGCATGGAAAAAGGAGTGATTATTTACTCAATCAAAGAAAACTATGAATTAGGAGATAACATTAATTCCAAAGTTTTAGCCTTTGCTTTTTCTCTAAGTGCAGAAATTGAACGCCAGCTCATCTCTCAAAGAACCAAAGAAGCACTCGCTAGAAAAAAAGCTGAGGGTATAATACTCGGACGCCCTAAAGGCAGTAAATCACGACTTGAATGCAACCCTTGTTATCATGCAAAAGACAAAATCCTTGCTTGGGATTGCAAGGGTGAGAGTCATACCAAAATCGCTAGGCGTCTTGGCGTACACAGAGACACTCTAAGACGATGGTTTATTATTAGTGGTAATGATCATCTTTTAAAAGGTAAAAACTATAGAAACTCAAAAATTGATTAAAATTTTCAAATTATTTAATTTTTATTTATAGTAAAATAATAAATTATAAAATAAATAAAAATTATTATGTATTATTAGAATCAATATAATTCTGAAATTAGTTACTTCGTTTTATCTATTATATTTAAAAAATAATCATTAATAAAAATATTTAAATTATATTACTATTGATAATAAACTTCATTTTTATATATTTTATTAAAAAATAAATATCCGGGTATTGGTAAATACTAGCGTTGATGATTCCTGGCACAAAGATACTTTAAGGATTTATTGGACTTTGTCTTTATGGATATATCCCAAATTAACAAGTCCCAATTTCATTGCGTCATAAGATACTCTAAAACACCCCGCCATTCGTCTGATGACCTCTTCAAGACTTATTTCTTCAAAATCCTCACTTTCAAAACCATTCTTTTGATTTTTGGAGCAGGGATTTGAGCGATTGCGCTTTTAATGTTGAGTTTGCTTTTTGGTTAGCCAAGCAAAACAGAGGAAACACAGCTTTTCTTATTGGGTTAAGAACAGATGAGAGTATCAATCGTTTCAGAGCGATTACGGGCTCTAAACACCCTTTTAAAGGGCAAAGATATTCCACCAGGCTAGCAGAGAATCTTTATAACTTTTACCCCCTTTATGATTGGAGCACACAAGATATTTGGGTGGCTAATGCTAAATTTGATTGGGAGTATAACCCTATTTATGATTTGTTTTATAAGGCGGGATTAGAGATTGATGAGATGCGGGTAGCTTCTGCGTTTAATGATTGTGCTAAAGCAACCTTATATCTTTATAGAGTTTTAGATCCTGATAATTGGGGGAAGATGTTGCTCAGAGTCAATGGAGTTGATTTTACCGCTAAATATGGGCATACCCATGCAATGGCATGGAGAAGTATTTCATTGCCAAAAGGACATACTTGGGAGAGTTATTTGGGTTTTCTCTTAAATACCCTCCCTGAAAAAACAGCCGGGCATTTTAAAAAGAAGTTTGAAACTTCTCTTAAGTTTTGGAAGCATAGGGGTGGGGCTTTAGGGCAAGAGACTATTGAAGATTTGAGGAAAGCCGGGATTGAATTTGCCAACAAAGGCAAGGTTTCTAAACAATCTCCTAAAGAAGTCCTTGTTTTTGAAAAATATCCCGATGATGCCCCAATAAAAGATTTTAAGAACGTCCCCAGCTATAAGAGGATGTGTATTTGTATCCTCAAAAATGATTACAATTGCAAATATATGGGTTTTTCTCCCACTAAAGAAGTCCAATTAGCCAAACAAGAAGCTTTAGAAAAATACAAGAATTTGTAATAAATAACAAGGAGAAACAATGAACAAGAAAACAAAAGAAACAAAAAATGATTTTGAAAGCCCTGTTTATGGAATCATCAGAGTCCCGGTTGATAAAATACGGGCAAATTCCTATAACCCCAATGTTATTGCAACTCCGGAGATGAAGATACTCGAGACTTCTATCTTAGAAGATGGCTATACCATGCCTATTGTGTGTTATTACCTCAAAGATGAAGATAAATACGAGATTGTTGATGGGTTTCATCGGTATTGTATTCTCAAGAAAAATAAGAAAATCTATCAGAGAGAGAAAGGTTGCTTGCCTGTGAGTGTCATAGACAAACCTTTGGAAGAAAGAATGTATAGCACCATCCGACATAACAGAGCCAGAGGAGAGCATGTGATTGAGAAAATGGAAGAAATCATTGTTGCTTTGTGCAGAGCCGGGCATGCTGATAGCTATATTGTTAAAAAACTGGGCATGAGTGCTGATGAACTCATCAGACTCAAGCAACTGTCCGGGCTAAAGGAACTCTTTAGAGATAGAGATTTCTCCAAAGCTTGGAAGATAAGAACCGGAGAGTTTAAACATCAAGGCAGCTAAGCATAAAAAACATTCCAAGAAAGACTCTAGCCATTGCCGGAGCCCGCTTCCATTGAACGGAAGCGGGTTATAGAGTGATTAAACTTAAGATTTTGATTATCAAATAGATAATCTTTAAAATCAGTATGGCGGTTACTAGATTTCTCATCTTGTCCTCCTTTCATTTTTACATCTTTAAGATATTTTTTAGTATAATTTATATATTAAATAAATGTAAAAGGTTAAAAATGAAAAAAAGTGAACTTACCATTAAGCTCAATTATATTGGCATAAGTAAAAAAGAGTTTTCAGAACTTGCTGATATTTCTTATAATACTGTTAATAATTGGAATGATAGGGATAAGCCTGTTCCCGGATGGGTAGCTTCTTGGCTAGAGAATTACCAAAAAACAAAATGTTATGATGAACTCAAAAAGAAGGTTTATGAGATAGAGAAAATGACCTTATAAATACTCTAAAAACTTTTTAAAACTTTTAAATTCATTATTTTTTGATATAATAAAATGATTTAAAATTTTATAAAGGAGTGTTTATGGAAGCATTAAGGGTAGCAAGATATATCATTAATAAATGTATTGAATTAGAAAAACCTATCAGCAATCTCCCGCTCCAAAAGATTATCTATTTTGTCCATATTGGATTTTTGAAAAAAACAGGCAAACGCCTCATTACTGACAAAGATTTTGAAGCTTGGCAATGGGGTCCTGTGATAAGAGATGTTTACCATGAATACAGGATATTTGGTAGTAATGCACTCAGTATCCCTGAAGAAAATGCCAATTTAGATTTGAATGAGTCCGAAAAAGAGGTTATTGATAAAATTATCGATGAGTCTACAGAGCTACCACCTTGGGAGTTAGTAAAAAGAAGTCATAACCCAAAAGGGGCTTGGATAAAAATATACAAAGAGGGCAGTAAAAATATTATACCTTCTGAACTGATTGAAGAAGAAGCAGAAACATTAGAAAATGAATGATGAGAAATTTGAAGAGTTTTTAAAAAATATTTCGAAAGATTTAAATGAAGAAGAAGACTATCAAAAAGTCATCATTGAAGCTAAGAATGTATATAAAGATGATTATAGACATCCTTATTCGTTGATAACAACTTATATTTTAAAGAATACTACAAATGATGAAGACAAAGAAAGATTATCTCAAAATATAAGATGGATGGTATCGTATATAATCAAGAATCAAGATAAAAAGCATAAAATTAAAATAGAAGAAGACAAAAAATTATTAACAAATCTCAAAAAATTAGAAGACCATATTAATCTTGATTTTATTCACCTTCGGTATTACGAGGAGAAATTTTCAACATTTAATGTTTCACTGGAAAAACAAAAAGAAAGTTTGAAAGTGTTAGTAACTACAAATGAAAAACTTGAAAATGACCTAAAAAATCAAAAAAATCAATACATCACGATACTTGGAATATTTGCTTCAATTGTTTTAGCATTTGTAGGTGTTTTTACTTTTTCAACCTCCATATTTTCAAACATTGATAAAAGCAGTATTTATAGATTAATATTTGTCATGGCATTTATTGTTTGTTTATTCACAAATCTTCTTTATTTTCTTTTTGATTTTATCAAAAATATTGGTATGGAAAAAAGGCAAAGAAGCTTTAAAGAGCATTTTGTGATTGTTTCATTTAATATTTTGATACTCATTGTATTGATATGTAATGGAGGATTTTATCTCTTCATAGAGAAATTGGGATATTTTATAACTTCTTGAATGTCCCTACTACAGAGCCGATGATTTCATAATCAAGTTTTTCTAATGGAATGGGTTGATAATTAGGATTATCTACTTGGCTACGCTGATAATCTTAGCCATCAGCCAAATCATTCAGATTTGGAGTGGATAACACCCGCCTTGCTAAAGTTTTAGCATAGAAGAATTTAAAAACTGCCTAAAACGCAGCTTAATACATTTTGTGTCTTATATATTATATCCAAAATCAAAAGGAGAAAAAATGGAATGGATACAAACCATTGGAAACATCGCATTAATCATATTTTTAGTTATCACGTTTTTTAAAATCTCCAACATAGAAAAGCGCATCCGTAAGCTGGAAGACAAAATAGACAAAAAGGAGTCCCATGAGTGAGAACCAAGAGAACAAACAAGCCAAGCAAGACAATCTCATCAAAAAGACAGCCAAAGAGCTGGGCATGACTTACAAAGAGCTTGGCGAAGCCATTGGGTATTCTGAAGCAGCCATTAAGGCGTCTATTGCTAAAGGTGAAATAAGCGAACCAATGAAAAAATCCATTGAAATGTATCTTGAGATTACTAGTCTTAAAAATCAAAACAAAGACTTTGAAACCTTTAAGGAGTTTTTCAAAAAGATACTTCAAAACCAATAAAAAGCTATTTTGTAGTCTGTTTTTTGTAAAAATAGATTAATAAATATCTTAAAATACTTGACAATAAGATATTTATTAGCTATAATTGGGTTATCAAAAGGATATTTAATAGTCTTTTGAAATCTAAAAAAAGGAGACAGGATAAGATGAAAAAGTTAAGATTAGTAACCATAATCTTACAAATTGCTTTCTATTTGATGGCAATTATAAAACTTTTCTTAAGTTAAACAAAACCCCTCTCAGTTTTATTGAGAGGGGTCATCTTATCCGCAAGTCAATTATACCACAGGAGACGCAAATGGACTTAGAATTTTTGCTAATCATTATTTTAGCAGGTTGGGTTGGGGTGAATGAGTGGCGATTAAATAAGCTTGAGAAGAAGATAAAAACATTCCAAGAAAGACTCTAGCCATTGCCGGAGCCCGCTTCCATTGAACGGAAGCGGGTTATACGGAATGACTTTGCCTACCCCTTTTTTCACACCCCCAAAATCTTCCATATCAAAGCTTCTATTTCTTTTTCCAAACTCTTTGGGATCTCCCCTTTATCATTGATGGGCAGATAAGCTCTCTTGGGGATAAAGACTTTCTTATTCCTGCCGGCATAGCCACCAAATTGATGGATGGGGGCATAGCCTTTATTTACATTTGTTCCTAAGGTTACAGAGTTATCCCCTGTTCTTGCGGAGATACTCTTTCTGAGATGCCCGCTGAGTTGGAGTATATCGCTTTGATTGAGTTTGTTTTCTCTTAGAAGTTTGGCTTTGGTAGCAGGGGCTCTCTCTGCCCACTTTTCTCCAAAAGGACTCCTTTTAAACTCAAAGCTTTCATCACTGAGACGCTCTAAAGTCGAAGCGGTCGTTTTTAAGAGTTTAGCCATCCTTTCTGAGTTCTTAAAATCTTGGAGTTCCTTGAATTCTTTGATAAGCTTGGTGAGTTCTGTGTTTTTTGGCATCACTTCTCCTAAAAACCGGGTAATTTTACAGATCGAGGTGTCTTAATGTGCTGCTTAACCTCCAAAACATAATAGCTTGATTTTATTTTCTCTTCGCTCAAATCTTCTATAAGCTCCATTTCACAAACAAGCTTATCCCCCTTTGCAAAATCAATCTCGTTGTTTGCAATCCTTTTTAAAAAAGACTCATCTTTCATAAAAACACTAATGTTCCCTCTACCATCAAAGAGTTTCCATTTTTTACCCTCTTGAAAATTCAGCGAAGCAATACCAAAGGTTTGCGTATAGACTCTTCTTGTTATATTTGGATCTTTTGCCGTAAATGGTTTTGTATAAAACTCTCTTTCTGTTTTAAGTAATTCTGAGATTTTTTCATCATATTGAATTTTTATGCTCTTAATCTCTTCTGAGTACAGGGGGTCGGAAAATTTCTCTATATATTCACCAAATCTTGAATCTTGGTAAATTTTAAATACATTCGGGTTAAATTCAAGGCTAATATTGTCTTGGTTGGTGATAGAGATTTTATCTCCTTTTTCTTTTGTCTCTTTGGGTTCTTTGCCCTTAAGGAATTTAAAAAGAGCAAAAACACTCCCTGTTATCGTTAAAAAATTTGCTAATGCGCTTGAGTGTTCAGAGTTAAAAAAGCCCTTCAATGCTTCCCATCCCTCTTTTACCCCAAAAGCCAAATCAACCTCAAAAGAACCTTCTTTAGCAGCCATAATTTTAATATCGAGATTCCCTATATCCAGGTATTTTTTGGCAACTTGCATCGCTTTTGCAAAATTCAGGATTGAAGCACTAAAGGATTCTAAATCCATCTCACCGTTAATAATCCCATCCCCGCTATAAGTAATATTGAGTTTTTTAATATTTTTAGACATTTCTTCCCTTATCTTCCCTTAATAAACAACAATACACATATTTTGCCAACTAAAGCTTTTAAAGAGCTTTAACCCCTCTAAAAACATTCAAAAACAAAATTAAAATAAATTTAAAGAAAATTTAAGCGACTTGTTTAACAAAAATGTATTAAAATATTTTTAGTGGCATGGTCCATGGTTTGAATGCCAAACAGGGAGGCGATGGCGAAGCCGGAGGTTGGTGGAAAGGTCAATAGCGGGTTTATTCCCTCACCGCTACATTCAAACAGAAGAGGTAACCTCACTCTTCTAAGTCTCTTATTTCTTTTTTGTTTCTCTTAAATTTTTCAATTTGTCTGTTAAAATCCTTCTCATCTTCTTTACTATACTTCAAAAAACTCGTTACATACACTTCTTTCCTATCTTGAGTTACCTTATACACAATACGGTATTTATTCCCGAGTTTTTCTACAAACACCACACTATAATCCCCGTCTGCAAACTTATAAAGAGGTTTGATCCCCATATGGCTTATCAAATAATAATCAAAAGCTCCGAGCTCTTTGTGCTTTTGTTTTTGCTTGACAAGGGTTTCTGCGGATAAAAAGATTTCTTTGGTTTGGGTATGGAGCAAATCTTGGAGTAAAACGGATGTATGAGCAATGACAATCTTTTTATCAATAACGGGGTTATCATAGAGCCCTTTGACTTCCTTCCACCTCTTTTGATTTTCTAAAATTCTCCCGTAATCTGCCAATATTGCAGCCTTAATCAGTTTGGAAGGAGCATTGATCCCTGCAACCCTCTTGGCTTTTTCTCTGTAGATCTTCTCTAATTCCTTATTGGCATCAGCTAAGCTGTCTCCTTTAAAACCTTTTTGAGCAATATCGGGGAGTTCTCCCGTGTATGCTTCCCACCCCCTGTCTTGGAGTTGTTCTTTGGTATAAGCAAACACACGACAAGCACAATTAAACCCGTTAGGGGGGTAGTTGTTCTTCCAAAAAGGATCATCCCTGTGTTTGATGATCCCGTGCAATCTTTTATGGGATTCCCTCCAGAACCCCAAAAGCCCCTAAAAGCGAGGGAAATTCCAACACCCCTAATGCAGGAGGACAATCATGAGTTTCGTATTTAAAATCAAAAGAAATTATGTAGATTTTCAAACCCAAGAAGGGGTTAGTTTTAAGTATTACCAACCCAATCAAAGACAAGTATTGGAAATTTCCAAAGCCAATACCTTGGAAGAAATCTTCAAAGCCAATGAAAAGCTTTTGAGAGAAAATCTTGAAGTACTCCAAGCAGATGCCAGAGATGACTCTAAAACATTCAACCAAAAAGAAGCCAAAAAGATTAAAGAAGACTTTATAGAAGCCTTGCTTGAAAATTCTACTCTTGAAGACTTTTTTAAGGCAATGAATGAAGAGTTTATTGCTCAAAGGGAGAATAAAAGAAAAAACTAATGTTATGGGCAAAACAACAAGGGTATTTATCTTTGGATAAAAACTCCGTTGTTTTAGCCCATGATTTAGAAGATACAGAGGAGTTATTGACAGCTTCTTGCTTGTGCTTGGCTCAGAGACTCCAAGGCGGGGGGATGAGTGTGTGGAGTGAGATTGATTATTTGGTTGTCAAAGATTATTGCAAGAAGTATGGCTTAGACAGCATTGAAGTGTATGGGATTCTCAAAGAGATGAACCAAGAAATCCAAAGGATTAGGAGCGAATGAGATGACTTATTTTGAATGTTTCGGGATATCTTTAACAGTAATTTCAATGCTTTTTAAAGCAATGCCCTCTTCTTTGTTTTTTAATGCATCAGATTTTAAAGAGTCTTTAAAAGTCTTTTTAAAGGCTTTAAATCCTGTTTTAATTATGAATGCCTTTAAAGGGGGGTTGGTTTTCTTAAGGCTTTATTGCAATCTTTTCTTGAGTTTGTATGGTTTGTCGGGTTTGAGTATTGCTCGGATCTTTGTTGGGGTTGAGAGTCAGCTCAATACTATAAGTCCCCTCACCGCTAGGTTCAAAACTCTTAAGCTCATACCCTTTTTTCAAATAAAGCTTGGTTTGGGGGAGACTCATAAAATAAACTTTTGCTTTTTCTTTTATCAGCTCTTTTTTTCGTTTTTCTTCTCCGGGTTGTTTTATAAAGAAAAAATAAAGTATATACAACATAAAGAGGAAAAACAAAAATCCGAAAAATCCGCTTGGAGGAGCATAAATCATTACAATCCTTTGTTCTTTTATAGGATTATTATATGACAAAAAACGTTAATTTTGAACTAAAATTTAACACCAAAGTCGGGCAACTTCAAAAAGCTAATGAAGTTTTAGAGGAGACAGAGAAAAAAGCTAATGCTGCCTCTAAAGGATTTAATACACTTAAAGACAGGATAGATGGAGTTGCTCACTCCTTGCAGGCTTCTTCTATTGGTCTTTCCGGATTAAAGGTTGCTTATAATTTTCTTGCATCCCCCATCAAAGAAGCTATTCATCTGAACTCCGTGCTTGAACAACAAAAACTCTCTTTAGCTTCTTTGGTTACCCTCAACCATCAAAATACGGATTCTTTAGGACGCTCTATCAGTGCTACGGATAAATGGTCTCTTTCTATGCAAAAAGCCAATGAGATCATAGAAGATATGAAGAGAATCCATCAAAGCTCTATTTATGCCGTGGCTGATTTAACCGAAATGTTTAAATCTTTTTATTCAACGGCTGCTTCTTCCATGAGTCTCACCCAAGCTCAAAAAGTCTTTGAAGGCATTGTTTATGCTGCCCAAACAAGCGGGGCATCTGTGGATTCACTCAAAGCCACTCTGGATTCTCTCGGGAGCGGGGTTGCCCAAACCGTAACAACCTTCGGGAGATTTGTAGCTGCTCAGGGGCTCAGCACAGAAGCCATGAGTAAAGCGAAGAAGGAAGTCGGAGGATTTATGTTATTTACAGAATTTGTTATTAATGAAAAGAGAAAAACTTGCCATTAAAACAAATAAAAAATTACATATATTTTAAATAATTTAATACATAGCTTCACTCAATTTAAATTTAAGAATCTTGTGCTCTAAATCTATTTATAGACTCCCAAAGCAATATAGGCTTTTAAGAAGAAGATATATTAATTGGAATGAATTCAAAATACTTTAAGATATAAGGTATTAAGCCAAGCTATCAAGCTTGGGATATTCATAAAAAATTTTAAAACCTATAATTTGGAAGAATTCCCCGCCCTCATTGATATTGATTTGGAATATAGCAAAATTAAGAAAAGCAGGAAGGGAAAAGGATGGATGACAGAAAATATTGAATTTTTTTACCGGAAAACTATGGGTTATTGCCTTATTGTTTGGAGAATAAAATCCCTGATCAACAAAAACTTAAAGAGTCTCAATACCTTTAAATCTTATGCTTGTAAAAAATTTGCTCCTATTCACGGGAATAACTTTCGCTTAGGTACAAATATAAAGAATTTCAACTTTTTATCAAATTTGAAAAAAGCCGGCAGGTTTCTTGCAAAATGCTATTACAATTCAAGAATATAGAGTTACATAGAGACAAAATGAGAGTCTGCTGAAGTTATGGGAATAGGGGGAATTTTGCCAGGATAGGAAAAGCAAAAGGGATAGTGTTATTTTGGGCTTAATTCCTGAGTTACAACCGACTTTATTATAAAAGTCTCTTATAATTTTATGTTAAAATACTAGTGATGAGTTACTTGAGACGACAACAGATAAAATAGAGGAAAACGCCCAATAAAAAGGCAATGAGCATGAATGTATAAGTTACAAACTTCAATCCAATTCAAAAAATCAAAACAAAATCCAAGTAAAGAAAAAGAGAGTCAAGAGGATTTAAAATTGCAAACCATTGATGAACTCTCAGCCAAGCTTGATGAAAAACTCAATCTCAAGAAATC
>NZ_MLAO01000009.1 GCF_002272835.1 Helicobacter sp. 11S03491-1 | reverse complement strand
ATTTTCGAGTTTAGCACCCTTATCCAGAGAAATATTGCCTTTCCCGCCAACCCCACCGGTATTGTGGAGATTGATAGAGTGATCTTTCATGGCATAGCCATTTGTGCCATTGCCTGAGAAGGTGACGGTGGTCTGATAATCCATTGAATATTCTTTGTTTTCATCATCTCCGGTAAATTCGATATTCTGAATAATATTCCCATCAAGTTCGCTATTTTTAAAAGTTAGTTTCGTAATGATAGAAGAATAACTATTATTTTGTGTCCAAATATCAATATTCCCGGTAATAATATCAACATTCCCTTTCATGTTGGCTTGATTGAAGGTTACATCCATTAAACCTACATCGGTGCTGATATCTCCGATTATGGCATAACCACTTTCTCCATTCCCGTTAAAAACAGCTGTAGTTCCAAATTTTTCAGGAGTGGGGATGGTGCCCACAAAGAATGCTGTATTGATTAGATTACCATTCAAGGTAGAGTTTGTAAAATTTACTTTTGTTTTAGGAACTTTTGTGGATGAGGAGCCTGTATTGGTTGTGGTAATATCTCCTGTCATAGTAGAATCTGTAAAAGTTACATTAAAGTAATCTCCACTATTTTCCATATAACCCTCAAAGTTAGATTTATTTTTTAAGTTAATGGTAATTCTGCCCCCATCACCAAAATTGTCATCATAATTGCTCCAAACATCTCCTTTATAATTTGCACCATCAAAGTTAAGGGTATTAGCCCCACTATATGCACCGATAGTTCCTACAAATGCATAACCTTTGAGATCATCATCACTATTACCCTCATAATTTCCTTCAAAAGTAAAGATAGAGGTTTTGCCACGTCGATATGCTCGGTCGCTATAAACGATATCGCCCTCCCATGCGGAATCTTTGAAATTCATGGTTATGCTAGAGCCATTTGTCATGGCAGTTGTAGGTTTAATGGTTGTTAAAATGCTTTTATTGGCATTGAGCGTGAATTTGCTATCTCGTCTTGCGAAACCGGATATAAACACGCTTTTTTCATCCGGCATGAATGTATCGCTTAGAGTTATATAACCTTTGATTGAAACAGAATCAAGATCTTCATAACTTCCTCCTATACAAGCCTCGGTAGAAGTGTTAGAACAAGTGCTGTCACCAAAGGGAGTTTTAATAATAGCATCACTATAAACAGGAGAAAAAGGTAGAGTAAGCGCACAAAGAGCTGCAGAAACAATTAAAGAAGATTTTTTAGATGGATACATTGCTTTGGTATGTATTGTTTTTGTTCGATCTCCCGTAGAGACATAGATAGTATCATTGGAATACACATTCTTCTTTTTGTTCATACCGGCATCCTTTTTGATGATTTTGACAAATAGCAATATTTTTATTGCAATTAAAGTATTTGTATAGGAATTAAAACAATTTATTAATGAAAAATAGCTTAAATGATATATCAGTTTATTTTATTTTAAATTTACTTATTATATATTTTTTTTAAAATATAGTATTTTTATGGATTATATCAAATGATATGGTTATCTAAGTTAATTAATAACATCATAAATAAATCTTATGAATCTATAGTATTTTTCTGTATCTTTTAATATATTGAAGTGAATTATGAAAGTATTGCAGTGTAAATGAAAGATAATCACTTAAGAATAATTTTTTGATGAAAATTTTAAGAAGGATGGACTTGGGGCAATAGGTTTTATCTGAAAATTCTGTAAAAGGATATAGAGAATTTGATCCAAAGAGAGTCAGCAAGGTTTTGCAATAAAATGTCTTTTAGTTTTCTTTATCATTTCATAGTCAGTTTTTGTTAGTGATTGATGAACTTAGATAGCTAATGTTTTTTATAGTTGATTTTTAAATTCTATTGATTTTTTTACATGCAATTTTTTCTATTAATATCAAGATTGTTTCTTACTTCTTATTTTTTCCTATGGGGTGAATCATCTGTAAGGTTTTGGATATATCCTTTGTAGTTCAGATGTTTTTTAACCGGCAAAAAATCAAACAAAGTGTATTCTTGAGGGCATTTAGAGATGGTTTATAAAATACCGTTTTTATAAAGTTTATAAAACTCTTTTGCACTTCTTCCGCTACGATTACCTTTGATCCCGGCATAATTAAGGGCTGGATTTTTAATACTTTCAAATTCTTGATTATCCTTGCACAAACTTTTTACAATCGCGAGATATTCTTGTGTCCCTAAAGCATAAATACCAATGCTAAGACCAAATCTGTCACTTAAAGAAATAATTTCATCATAAACATCTTTTTGATGTATTTCTTGAATATTTTCTTCTTCAACAATAAGGTGTCGTCTGTTTGAGGTTGCATACATCAAAATATTTTGGGGAGTTTTTTCAAGAGATCCTTCAAGGATGCTTTTAAGAGATTTGTAGCTTTGATCCCCCTTTTCAAATGATAAATCATCACAATAAATTAAAAATCTAAATGTCTGTTCTCTGAGAGTATCGATCAAAAAAGGCAATATACTCAGATCATTTTTTTCAATTTCAATCACGCGCAATGTAGCATGGAATTGGTTGAGAAATTTTGTGAGTACTCCTTTTATCATTGAGCTTTTGCCACATCCTCTGGCACCCCAAATAAGAACATGGGAAGCAGGGTTTTTATTACAAAATGCCAGGGTATTTTTCTCTAATTTTCCTATTTCTTCTTCTAACCCTAAAAGAGTGTTTGTATCTAAATAATCAAACTCTTTAACGGGGTGAAAATAACCCCCCTCATAATGGCGAAATATACATGCTTTTGTTTGATTCCAGTCGCATTGGAGGTTCATTTTATTCCTTCTTGAAGTTGCATTTTGTTCAAAAATTTGTACTTTGTCATGCTTGTGGTTTTGAAGCAAGGTATTCTTCATAGCTTCCTTTGAAGTCAATCATTTTTGCTCCATTTTGAGTAGTGATAAATTCAATAATGCGGTTAGCATATGCATCAATAAGCTCACGATCATGGCTAACACAAATCACACAACCTTCAAATTTATAAAGAGCTTCTCCCAGCGCAATAATAGATTCTAAATCCAAATGGTTGGTTGGCTCATCAAGCACTAAAAAATTTCCCCCTTCAAGCATTAATTTTGAAAGCACCATTCGGTGTTTTTCCCCTCCGCTAAGGGCATCGATGCTTTTTTCTTGCTCTTCCCCACTAAAAAGCATTCTTCCCAGACTTGTTCGTATTTCAGAAGAGTCCATTTTCTTATCAAAATTTCGTAACCATTCATAAAGGGTTTCTTTGCCTTTGATTTCTTCGCTTACGTTTTGGGGAAAATACCCTTTTTGGATTGTAGCCCCCCATTTTACACTCCCGCAATCAGGCTTGAGTTCTTCTACAATCACTTTGCACAAAGTGCTTTTACCCACTCCGTTGGTACCTATAATAGCAATTTTATCTCCCGGAAGAATCTTGAGATTTATATTTTCAAACACTTTATGATCCCCATAAGACTTGGATATGTTTTCGCATTCAAGGGCTTCATTCCCTATGGTGCGTTTGGGTTTAAAAACAATGCTTGGATCGCGTCTGCTTGAGACAGAAAGGCTTTCAATGTTAAGTTTTTCAAGCTGTTTTTGTCTGGAGGTAGCTTGTTTTGCCTTGCTGGCATTAGCAGAAAACCTCGCAATAAAAGACTCAAGCTCTTCTTTTTCTTTGAGTTTTTTGTTGCGTTCGGCTTCTTGTTGTTTGCTAATAAGTGTTGAGGCAATATACCAATCATCATAGTTGCCGCTGAATTCTCTTAGAGTGTGAAAATCCATATCAAGGATATGAGTGCAAACCGCATTTAAAAAATGTCTATCATGGCTGATGACAACCATTGTTCCCTCATGGCGTTTGAGGTTCTCTTCAAGCCAAGCAATAGAGTGTAAGTCAAGATTGTTAGTAGGTTCATCCAGAAGTAAAATATCCGGTTTTGGGAAGAGGACTTGGGCAAGCAAGATTTTGAATTTGTCCCCTCCGGTAAGCGTTTTCATTAGTTGGTCATGAATTTGGGCAGGAAAACCCAGATCTTCTAAAATTTTTTGAATTACTATTTCATATTCATACATAGGATCTTCTTCTGCACAAATAATTTCAAGCTCTCCTAAGCGCTCATTGATTTTTTCATCACTGAGATCCCCTTGTTCATAAAGTTTTTCTTTTTCTTTGGTGGCATCATAAAGGCGTTTATTCCCTATTAAAACAGCATCTTTGAGTGTGAGATTTTCATAAGCATATTGATCTTGTCCCAGCACACCTAATTTCAATCCTTGATCAATAAGGACTTCTCCACTGCTTGCTTCATAAATCCCACTAAGGATTTTTAAAAAGGTACTTTTCCCTGATCCGTTAGCTCCAATAAGCCCATAACGTTTATTTTTGTCTAGCTTTATACTGACATTTTCAAAAAGCTTTTTTGTCGCATAGCTCATAGTGAGGTTGATTGTCTGTAACATAAATTGTCCTTGCATAGATTTTAGAAATTATTGCTAAAATTCTACCAAAACTCCTAAAGATATAAAATTTAATTTAGATAAAAGTTATACAATTCGCACCAAACAAACGTAACTAACCGGAACACAAACAACTTCACATAAGGAGAAGATATGGAAATGCTTGCTCGTATTTATAGAAAAAAGCGTTATTTGGTTTATTTTATCATTACAATTATTTCTATTGGATTGCCTTTTATTACAATCAATGGTAACCATATTTTTTTATTATCTTTTGATCATATGGAACTTCATCTTATGGGCGTTGTTTTTAATGTCCAAGAATTTTATTTATTGCCTTTTTTATTGATTATTTTGTTTGTGGGTATATTTTTTATGACGACATTAGGAGGTCGGGTGTGGTGTGGTTGGAGCTGCCCACAGACGATCTTTCGTGTGATTTATCGAGACTTGATTGAAACAAAGCTTTTGGGTCTGCGCAAGAAAATATCTAACAAACAAGAGAAGCCTAAATTTAATATTTTTTCTAATGATATAAAGAAGATTGTTGGCATCTTGATTTTTAGTATTATCGGGCTGAGTGCTTCAGCAGTATTTTTATTTTATTTTGTTCCTCCTGAGGACTTTTTTACTTATTTGGCTTCTCCTTTAGATCATAAAATTTTGCTTGTATTTTGGTTTTGTATTGCTGCATTTCTTATTTTTGATATTACTTTTATCGCTGAAAATTTTTGTATTTATATGTGTCCTTATGCCAGGGTACAATCAGTTCTTTATGATGATGATACGATTATGGCTATCTATGATGAGAAACGCGGAGGGCATATTTATGATCCTAATGGTAATAAAATCCTACAAGCGCCTAAAAAGAGAGATGTAAATGCAGAATGTATTGCTTGTGAAAAATGTGTCCAAGTCTGCCCTACACATATTGATATACGCAAGGGAATGCAATTAGAATGTATCAATTGTCTTGAATGCGCAGATGCTTGCACAGCTGTTATGGGTAAATTGGGCAAACCTTCATTGGTGCAATGGAGTTCTCCTAATTCTATAGAGACAAAAACTAAAGTCAAATATTTTAGATTCCGGACAATTGGGTATATGGTTGTTTTGGTTCTTGTATTCATTATATTGCTTATTATGGGGGGTGAAAAGGAAAAAATGCTTTTGAATATTACACGCACTACTGAACTTTATGAGATTAAAAGTGGAGGTAAGGTTGATAATGACTATATCTTTTTATTCCAAAATACAGACAAAAAAGACCATTTGTATTCTTTTAGAATTACAAATACAGACGATATAGAGATTATACGCCCTTACAAAGATATACTTTTGAGGGCAGGGAACAAGATGAAAGTGGTGGTTATTTTGCGAGCAAAAAAATCTATGGGAGAGAATACCAACACAGATGCTACAATACCTATTATTGTTGAGGCATTTGCCAGTGATGATCCCAAAATTAAGGTAGAGAGGAAAACCGTCTTTGTTTATCCTCGTGAGGATTTATTGAAGGATAAGTGAGGCGTTTTATCAAAAAAGCCTCAAAAATAATATAAAGATATCCGAATATTTTAGAGTATTTTATAGTATAATATTTGCATAGACAACTAAAAATGTAAAAAATATTTTGGAATGAGGCAAACAAATCTTAAAAGCCATAGGTTTAGGATTTTGTTTTAGATTTAGGAGTAGGAATGGAATTCCATCAAGCAGATAGAAAATCTTATTTATACTATTTAAAGTATCAAAATAAATTTAGAAATACTGCTATAAAGAATGTGAAAAATATAGGGTTTAGAATTCTATTTTTAGTATTTATCACTGCTTTATTGTCTATCAAAACTCTTTATGGTCTTACAAACGTAACAAGTAATTTTACCAGTTTAGCTTCAGGCAGTTGGAATGATGATGGGGTTGTAAATGGTTGGGCGGGGTATAGCACTTATACTTATTCGCCTACTTATAGTTTTGGGAATCATACTCTGACTTTTCAAGGTCATAATTCTCCATCAGATGGTCGGGGAGGGGGTTATGTAGGGAAGCAATATGTAACCATCAATGCAGGCAAGGTTATTTTAGACACTAATTCTGATCTCAAAGTTGGAAGTTGGGGGGCAGGGAATGCTGCAACCATTACCTTCAATGCTCCTGTTAGTATGAATCAAGGAAGCTCTATTAGTATTACGGGGAGTTCGGCTGTAACATTCTCAAAGGGATTAAGCGGAACGGGTGCTATTTATGCAGACGGTAGTCTCAATGTCTCTACAAGTTTCCAAGCCCAATACATTCGCATGGGCGAAGGTAAGACAGTAAATGCATTGGGTGTAGGTTCAGGACAAGAGATTCAAATAGAGACTCTGACTAATTCTCATTCCGGTCTTTTAGCATTTTATACATCGACATTAGATACTCATGCAAAAGTTACTCTTAATATGATTAATATTAGTAATTATGGGGGTGGGAGAAGTATATTTGTCAATACTCATGGTTATGGAGATATTGTATTAAATGGTCCTCTTTGGGTTAATGGAAGCGCAGGGGGATCCGGACTCTCAGGTTCAACAGCGACTTTTAAACTCAATGGAAAAGATATCACTTTTAGCCAAGATGTGAGGCTTGGGTATTATAATAAACTTATTGCTTCAGGGGAAGGCAGTTTTAATGCCAAAAAAATTTATGTCGGTGGCGGAGTAGCTGCCGGGGGTGATTCGATATTGGATTTTCAAGGCATGAAGGGCAGCACTACAATCCAAACTCTGGAACTTATCACCGCAAGTATCTATGGCAAAAATTTCAATATCACTAACCTTATAGAGCACAAAGGAGCTTCAAGATCTGTTTTTTATACTAATATTGGTACAAGTACTATAGGTACTCTTACACTTGATGTTGGTGGTAGCAATGCAGATAATACAATTCTAGAGTTTAGAGGAGGAGGGGATTCTCTTCATATTACTACAGCTGACATCAAGAGTTGGGCTATCTTGGATGCTTCTAAAATTAACAAACTTACTATTGATACGCTCAAGTCTTCATATGCCACAATACAAGCAAAAGAGCTTGTGCTAAACAATGCAGATTTTAGTGATAACAAAACCTATCTCTATGCTGACACCACTACATCTAATGGCACTATATCGCTTAATAATGGCGCAGAGTTGTGGCTAAAAAGTGGTCAAAGTTTTAGTGCAGATACTCTGAATATGGATAATAATTCTAAATTATATGCTGCAAGCAATAATGGAGGGATGAGTGGGGCTACAACCATCAAACATATTCTTTTTAACAATTCTCAAATTTATGCGAATAATCTTATGACAGATGATATTACGATTAAAAATAATGCAAGTGTGTTTTTAAGCAATGGGAGTTCTTATACCAATCGGGGGGATTTGAATATTGCAGATGGAAGTTCTTTGGGAATCAATGGGGGTGATTTTGTCAATGATGGGAAATTAAATATTATATTAGGTGATGATCCTGCCAAAAATGCTCAAAATCTCATCAATGTTCTGAATGGTTCTTTTACATTTGATATGACCCAATATGATACAGGAAAAAAAGATCCTTATGCAGCAGATACCAACACTACCATAAAAGCTCCAAAAGCCCAAATTAATGTGAGTATCAATCCTGTAGGGATTGAAGTAGGCAAAACTTACAATCTCCTTACAACTGCAAATGGAATTAAATTTAAAGACAATAATGCAGTTTATGATTCAAACACAACTCAATACAATACTTACAAAGCCCAACTCAACCAAAGAATATTTTTTAATACAACAGATGGAAGTCCTTTGGCTGTAAAGTATTGGATGAGTGATGATGATCGAAGCATAGGATTTTTATATGATAATGGCAAACATTATGTAGATGCCACTCCTTTTATTAAGCCCGGAGTTTGGGTATTTGGAATCGGGCAAGGAAGCGCAGCATTTGGTTCTATAGGGGGAATACCCGGAGCAAGTGGGTTAGCAAAGGATTATACCCTTGTGCTGCAAGCCCAAAAATTTCATAATAATATTACCAATCAAGACGAAAATACAGTGTATTATCTTCAAAATCTTAGTTATAACAATTATGGCAATAGAAGTGCGAAATTTACAATTGATGCAAGTGGGAGTGACTTTGCCTTAGGAAAAAATCAAGATATAGGCGGGACAGGTGGGGTTGTCAATATCGGTCCTTATAATGCCAAATCTACAATGCTCATTAAAGCAGAGAATATCTTTTTGGGAGGGACAATCAATTTGGGTGATGGAGGTTTGATAAGTGGTCATCTTGAGCTGCAATCAAATGGCAAAGTTTTAGGAGATGATCCAAGTTCTGTAATCAATATAAAAAATCACTCCGGTTTGAAAGCTATAGGCGGCAACACTTTTCAATATGCCGGGATTATTAATCTCTCCGGTAATCAGACTGTAACTGATGAGGTAGGGTTAGATTTGAGTGCTATAAGTGGTTCTATTAGTATTGGTACACTGAATGCTACAGCTGCCAGACCCAATAGTGTAGATCCTAATGCCGGGATAAAAATGAAAAATTTTGTCATTAATAATTTAAAAGTTTATAATGGCAATGGAGGCTTGATTAATAATTTCTATTCAGAATTTACTACAAACATCGGGACATCTACCATTAAAAATCTCACATTAGTAGCAGGGACAAGTGGATTAAATCAGTCAGGTTTGATTTTTAGCAATGGGGGAGAGAAACTCACCATTGAGAGGGCAAATATCGGATCATGGTCATTTTTAGATGCAAGTAAGATTACAGATACTGTAATCACTAAAGAGCTTGACTTGCCTTATTCCGGGAAAATTGTATTTGGGCCGGATGATAAACATGGCGCTATGTTTCATAACCTTACTTTAGAGGAGGGGGCGGTGATGAACTATGGGGGCAGTAGTGATTTGAGTATTAATGGAAATTTTTTAAACCAAAATGCTCTGATTAATATCACTCCCAATGGAAATGAGATTAAACCTGTAAGCGTTAAAGGAAATGCAACTTTTTATTTTGATGAGAGTAAGACAAATGAAAATGGAAAAGCTCCTGCTTTGATTAAAGTAAATAATGTCAATGGACTTAATTTCAATCAAACTTATACTCTTTTTGAAGCGGGAGGAACAATTACTTATATTGATAAAAATGTTAGTGGTAAAGAGATTTCATCTACCCCTACAGACAATCCCAATCAAGATCAAAAAGCCACCAATAATCTTCTTTATAGTGAAATGGCTGATAGAATTTTGCTTCTTAGTAATGGAAAAGAAATGGCAGGGGTTGATATTAGTGTTGATAATAAGAAAATTTCATTTATTATCAATGAGAACGATTTGAAAAATCCCTATGATCCCAATGATATTCGTTATTGGTTTTATAAAAAGGGTGGGCAAGAGTGGATTAACAAGATCGATGATACAGGGAGCGAAATTATGCCATGGTTCCAAACCTTAATGATAGATAAGCATAGTTCTTTTTGGGCAAAAAATCAAGTTCTCAGTAATGATTTGGGGTATTTTATCCATTTGGGCAATCAGCTTAAAAGCACTATTAATCAACTTTCCTCTGTGAGTCGTAAGAATAATTCTACTGCAGCTATTAGGCTTGCTACAGATGTCAGCAAAACGAATCGATTGGTAAAACTCTCCAGCACTCAATCAGATATGCCTACTTTTGCAGATATGCTTCGAGAATTGAAGGGTAAGCATTTTGCTGATGCCAAAAACAATGGCATAGGACTTATTTATAAATATGCTAATCGTAGTACTTATAAAAATAATTTATGGGCAACTGCTATTGGAGCAGCAAGTTTTGTAGATGGGGGGAATAGCACACTCTATGGAGTGAATGTGGGTTATGATAGGTTTATTAATAATGTCATTGTAGGTGGGTATGTAGCTTATGCACAAGGGGAATATACAGGAGATATTATTCGCAATCGTTCTTATAATGCCAATGCAGGTTTTTATACAAGGGCTTATGTAGGTGATAGCGAATTTGATTTTTCTATAAGTGAGACTGTGGGGATCAATAAAGAAAAACTCTATTCTCAAGAGGAAGTTTTCCAACCATTGAATCAAAAATATCATTATGAAACTTATACAACTAATATCAATCTCAATTATGGCTATGTCTTTGGAATCAATGACAAATCTATTGTTTTGAAACCTCAAATTGGGCTGAGTTATTATTTTATTGGTGCAACAAAGTTTTCAGGAGATGTTTTTAATCCAAGCAACGAGGATTTACGTGTTCAAGCAAATGCAGATAAAAAACAAGATATCACTCTTAATCTGGCGGTTGAAACAAGACAATATCTCAACCACTCCTCTTATTGGTATTTTATTGCCGGAGTAAGCAGAGATCTTTTCCTTAAGTCTAAAGGAGATCAAGAGGTGCGATTTATCGGCAATAATACATTGAGCTACAAGAAAGGTGATGGGTTCAATACATATGGTTCTGTGACTGCAGGAGGAGAAATGGAGCTTTTTAGAAGAATTTATATCAATCTGGGATTGGGTGCAAAAGCCGGGATTGCTTATAAAGATATTAATATTAATGGCAATGTGGGTATGCGTTATGTATTCTAGTATTACCTAGAGATTTTTGAAATAATTCATTTGCAATAATTAGAATTCTTTTTATTTTATATATAATATAGATTTATATTATATTAATAAGGGGCAAATAATGAAAACAAATGCTGATTTTACCCATCAAAAGCGTCTTTTGAATAAAAAAGATATTAAAACTCTCTCTTTGTCTTCGCTTGGAGGGACATTAGAATTTTATGATTTTATTATTTTTGTATTTTTTGCTACAGTGATTTCTCAACTCTTTTTCCCTCTCACGCTTGATCCTTTTTGGAGTTCGCTCAATACATATGGAACATTTGCTGCAGGATATTTTGCCAGACCTTTGGGTGGAATTATCATGGCGCATTTTGGAGATAAAAACGGGCGTAAAAATATGTTTATGCTTTCAATTTTGTTGATGGTCATCCCTACGTTTTTAGTAGGTGTTTTGCCTACTTATGAAGATATTGGATATTTTGCTCCTATTATTTTACTTATTGTGCGTATTCTTCAGGGGATTGCCATAGGTGGAGAATTGCCCGGTGCGTGGGTATTTATCTCTGAACATGTGCCCAAAAGACGTTTGGGATTTTCTGTTGGTGTACTTACAGCTTGCGTTGTGGGGGGAATTTTACTTGGTTCTATTATCGCTTTTTTAATTAATAAATTTTTTACTCCTTTAGAGATTTCCCGGTATGCTTGGAGAATTCCTTTTATTTTGGGGGGAATATTTGGAATTATTTCTATTTTTCTAAGAAGATATTTAGAAGAAACTCCGGTTTTCAAAGAAATCAAAGCTCAAAATGCTTTGTTAAAACTCCCTCTCAAAAAAGTCTTTACTGATTCTAAAAAAAATATTATTATTTCTATGGCGCTAACTTGGATACTTACAGGGTGCATTATCGTGCTTGTTTTACTGATGCCAAATATGATGCAAAAAATTCTTAATGTTTCAAGAGTAGAAATTATTCTTATACAAATGCTGGTAATCTTGAGTGTAGGTATTGGGTGTATTTTATCGGGTGTATTTGCAGATAAATTTGGAATTTGGAAAACAGGTTGTGTTTTTTCTCTGGGATTTGGGATCACTTCTTTGATATTTTTCTATGCTCTTTATCATGAAGGTTCTCTCCGGAGTGTTTTTATTTGGTATGTAGTTGCAGGTATTTTTGCAGGAGTGATGAATTTCACTCCTTTGATTATGGTATCTGTTTTTCCGGCAAATATAAGATTTAGCGGGTTATCTTTTTCTTATAATTTAGCTTATGCTATTTTTGGAGGACTAGCCCCTATTTTAGTAGTGAGTTTGAATGCTTATGAACCCATGTGGGTAGGGTATTATTTATTATTTTTAGGATTATTGGGGTTTGGAGTGAGTGTATATCTGAAAGAGAAAATCAAATAAATTTTATTTATCAAGGCTATCTATGAAAAATTTATCTTTAGGCAAAACCCTAAATAAACAGCATATCAAAACCCTCTCTTTATCTTCGCTTGGAGGGACATTAGAATTTTATGATTTTGTTATTTTTGTATTTTTTGCTACGGTAATCTCTCAACTGTTTTTTCCGGCAGATATTCATCCGTTTTGGAGTACATTTAATACATATGCCACATTTGCAGCGGGATATTTTATACGTCCTTTGGGTGGGATTATCATGGCGCATTTTGGAGATAAAAACGGGCGTAAAAATATGTTTATGCTTTCAATTTTGTTGATGGTCATCCCTACGTTTTTAATTGGTATTTTGCCTACTTATGAAGATATTGGATATGGAGCAATTTTGTTGCTTGTTGTTATGAGGATTCTTCAAGGGATTGCCATAGGTGGGGAATTGCCAGGTGCGTGGGTATTTATCTCTGAACATGTGCCCAAAAGACGTTTGGGGTTTTCATTAGGAATATTGACTGCTTCAATTACAGGGGGTATTTTATTGGGTTCTATTGCTTCTTTGATTATCCATTTTATTTATAATGAAGTTGAAATTTCCCGGTATGCTTGGAGAATTCCTTTTATTTTGGGGGGAATATTTGGAATTATTTCTATTTTTCTAAGAAGATATTTAGAAGAAACTCCGGTTTTCAAAGAAATCAAAGCTCAAAATGCTTTGTTAAAACTCCCTCTCAAAAAAGTCTTTACTGATTTTAAAAAAAATATTGTTATCTCCATGACGATGACTTGGATACTCACAGGGTGTATTGTTATTTTGGTGCTTTTGATGCCTAATTTTATGAAAAAAGTATTGGATGCTTCAAGCATAGAAATTACCCTTATCCAAATGGTTGTAATTTTTGCGCTTGGGGTAGGGTGTGTAGTAACAGGGTTTTTGAGGGATAAGTTTGGCACAATTAGGATTTTGGGTATTTTTTCTCTGGGATTTGGGATCACTTCTTTGATGTTTTTCTATACTCTTTATCATGGGGTTTTACTTCAATGGATTGTTTTTTGGTATATTTTGGCAGGTATTTTTGCAGGAGTTGTAAATTTCACTCCTTTGATTATGGTATCTGTTTTTCCGGCAAATATAAGATTTAGCGGGTTATCTTTTTCTTATAATTTAGCTTATGCTATTTTTGGAGGACTAGCCCCTATTTTAGTAGTGAGTTTGAATGCTTATGAACCCATGTGGGTAGGGTATTATTTATTATTTTTAGGATTATTGGGGTTTGGAGTGAGTGTATATTTACGATCACAAGATTTAGATTAATATGAGATTTTATTTCTATGATAAAATACGTTATCCAAAATGACAAAGAGGCGCTATGGCAATTACAATTTTTGGTGGTGGGGCTTGGGGTAGAGCATTAGCTTTTGGATTTGCAAAAAAAAATAAAGTTTATATTGTATCAAGGCGAGATATTTCCGGTTTGCTTTTACCCTTAAACAAATCGCCTGAGAATGTTTCTCCTATTGTCCAATGTTCTGTAGAAGAAAGCCTAAAATCGCAGTATTTTGTTATTGCTATTACAACTTCTGCCTTGAGGGAATGGTTTAGCTTGACTCCTTTGGCTTCAAATGTAAAAATCATGATTGCTTCTAAAGGTATAGAGGAGGGGACAGGGGCTTTTGTTGGTGATATTGCGCAAGATTTTGTCGATAAACAAAATTTATGTTTTCTTGCAGGTCCAAGTTTTGCCAAAGAAGTAACTTTGGGCTTGCCTTGCGCATTGGCTATTCATTCAAGTAACACTTTGCTTGCTGAGGAATTTGCTAATTTGATGCCGGCGTTTATCAAACCATATGTAAAAGATGATGTGATTGGAGGAGAGGTGGCCGGAGCATATAAAAATGTGATTGCCATAGCAGGAGGGATTTGTGATGGGCTCAATCTTGGGCAAAATGCCAAAGCCTCATTATTGTCGCGTGGGCTTGTAGAAATGTGTCGGTTTGGAGAATATTTTGGAGCCAAAATACAAACCTTTTTAGGGCTTTCCGGTGCCGGAGATTTGTTTTTGAGTGCAAATTCCATTCTTTCAAGAAATTATCGCGTAGGGTTGGGGTTAGCGCAAAATAAAGCCATAGAAGATATCTTAGGCGATCTTGGAGAGGTGGCTGAGGGGGTTAAGACTGCCAAGGCAATTACTCAAATTGCTCAAAGAGAAAAGATTTATACACCTATTGCTACTGAGGTTCAAGAAATCATTGAAGGCAAAAGCCCTATCAAAAGTATGAATACCCTTATGCAGCGATAATAAAACATTAATTGAAAGGATTTTTATGGCCTTGGAAGAGAATAGTTTTTCTGATATTTTACTCAAACTTCAAAGTTTTTGGAAATCTCAAGGTTGCTTGATAATGCAACCTTATGATATTCCTGCAGGCGCAGGCACATTTCATCCTGCTACCCTTTTAAGAAGTCTTGATAGCAAGCCTTGGAGTGTGGCTTATGTTGCTCCTTCGCGTCGTCCTACAGATGGGAGGTATGGACAAAATCCCAATCGCTTAGGGAGTTATTATCAATTTCAAACTCTCATCAAACCTAGCCCTGAAAATATTCAAGAGCTTTATTTGAAAAGTCTTGATGTCTTAGGGCTTAATGCCAAAGATCATGATATACGATTTGTTGAAGATAACTGGGAATCTCCTACACTTGGGGCATGGGGACTTGGATGGGAGGTCTGGTTAGATGGTATGGAAGTAACTCAATTTACATATTTTCAGCAAGTAGGGGGGATTGCTTGTGATCCTGTGGCTGTAGAAATTACTTATGGAGTGGAGCGTTTGGCTATGTCGATTCAAAATGTTGATTCTATTTTGGATATAAAATGGGCAAAAGGGGCTGATGGAGAGAGTATTAAATATGCTAGAGTGCATCTGGAAAGTGAGTATGAGTTTAGTAAATATCATTTTGAAGTTGCAGATACTCAAATGCTTTTTGAAATGTTTGAAAAGACGCAACAAGAAGCCAAAAGATGTCTTGAAGCAGAGATTCCTCTCCCTGCATATGATTACACGATGATGAGTTCGCATTTTTTTAATATTTTAGATGCCAGAAAGGCAATTTCTGTAGCCCAAAGACAGAATTATATCCTTAAAATTCGCGATCTTGCCAAAGGTTGCGCAGTGTTGTATAAAGATCAAGAGTCCCAAAGAGAAGAAAGACTGAGGGTATATTCATGAAGGTTTCTCAAATTTATGATTTCTTAAATACCCTTTCTCCCTTTTCTCTTCAAGAGAGTTGGGATAATAGCGGGCTAAATTTAGGGATCATCGAAGGTGAGGTTCAAAGCATTTACACATGCTTGGAACTTACTTTCCCAATTGTTAAAGAAATCGCACCTCAAAGTCTTGTTATCACTCATCACCCTTTGTTTTTTAAGCCATTAAAGACTTTTATCTATGATAATTATCCTGCTAATCTTGCAAAGATTTTGATAGAAAAAAATTGCTCTGTTATTTGTATGCATACCAATTTTGATACCACGCATCTTAACCCTTATTTTGCTAAAGAAGTTTTAGGGTTTGAAAATCTAAAATCCGGTGGCATAGCCTTAAATACCCCTATAGATTCTATAGATTTTGAAATTTTATTGAAAGATATCAAGCAAAAATTAGCTATACATAACCTACTGTATGTTCAAGCCACGCATAAGATTGATCATATTTATATTGTATGCGGAGGGGGATCTTCTTATCTTTATAATGGCGAAATGAAGAGTAGGTCTTGCTTGATTACAGGGGATATTAAATATCACGATGCTATGATCGCAAAATCTTTGGGGATTAGTCTCATTGACGTAGGACATTATGTTAGTGAAAGATTTTTTCCAAAAATTGTAGAATCTATTTTGAAAACTAAGGGTTATCAGGCTATAATTAAAGACTGTGAAAATCCATTTGCGTATCTATAAGGATAAAATATGAATAAAGATCTCCACCAACTCATTCAGATATCTAATCTTGATAAAGAAATTGATGCCCTAGAACCTCAAATTGAGCTTAAAAGAGGCGAGCTTGATAAAGCAATCCGATCTAAGGAATCCAAAAATAGAGAATTGCTTGCTTTAGAGGAAGAAAAAGAGGGTATTAAGCTTCAGATTTCTAGAAATAATCAAGTTTTACAAGATATGGGCGCTAAACTTGAATCTGTTTATAAAAAAATCTCTGAAGTTCGATCAGAAAGAGAACTTAAGGCGCTTAATGTTGAAGAAGAAATTGCCAAAGAACAAATTGCTCAAGCCAATCAAGAAATACAAAGACTTGAAGGGGAGCTGGATCATAAATTTGGAATGCAAAAATCTATTCAAACAGCTATTGCCCAATTAGATGAAACTATCAAATCTCTTGAAGGCAAGGTCAATGAGGATATTGAAGAAATCAAAGCGCAACAACATGAAATTTTTGATGAAAAACAGAAACTTATTGTTGTAATGGATCAAAAATTGATTGGCTTTTATGAGAAAGTTAGAAAATGGGCAAAAAATTCAAGCGTTGTTCCTGTTAGGAAACAAGCATGTGGAGGGTGTTTTATCAGAATCAACGATCGCGTATATGCTGAAATTATTCAAAGTAACGATATTATTACTTGTCCTCATTGTGGAAGGATTCTTTATATTGAAGAATCTTAATAGAGCTTTTTGATGTTTGAAGTGATATATTATTTATTAACAGTTATAGTTTATATTATTTCGCTTCCATTATTACTTTTTGCTTTATTGAAGTCTAAATACAGGCATTCTATCCCTGCAAGATTTTTTCTCAAAGATTTTTATCTTTACACGTCTCCTGCTTTTTGGTTTCATGCTTGTTCTTATGGTGAGATAAAATCCTTGGAACCCATCATCAAAGCAATGCCTCTAAAACCTATTCTTATTACAACTATTACACAAACCGGATTTGATTTAGCAAGACACACATATCAAGATTACGCCCATATACAAGTTAAGTTTTTGCCTTTTGAAATTTTTATTCCTTTTTGGAAAAAAAAACTTCAATTTCTTCAAACTCTCATTATCACAGAGGCAGAATTGTGGTATTTGGTGCTAAAGACTGCTAAAAATGTGGGAGCAAAAACAATGCTTATCAATTCTAGAATTTCTACGCATTCTTTCCCCAGGTATAAAAAAATTGCATGGTTTTATAAGAGGTTGTTCCATCAGATTGATGAAGTTCTCGCACAAGGGAAGGATGACATTTTAAGACTTGAATTATTAGGAGCAAAAAATCCAAAGGTTTTTGGAAATCTTAAACTTCTAGGCACCCCTCATATTCGCACTCATTATCCCAAAAGTCCAAAACTTACTATCATCGCAGCAAGCACTCATCCCGGAGAAGAAGAATTGATTTTGCAAGCTTTTTTAAAGCTCAGAGATTCTCTGGAAAAATGTTGGCTTATTGTCGTTCCCAGACATCCTGAGAGGTTTAAGGAAGTTGAGAGATTTATTGAAAAAACACTTGCAAATACTCCTTATAAATATAAAGTTTTTTCCCAAGAGGGTTTTTCTCAAGAATGTGATGTTTTGCTTGCGGATATTTTAGGAGAACTCTTTAATCTTTATGCCATTGGCGATGTGGTTATTTTGGGTGGATCGTTTGATAAAATAGGAGGTCATAATCCACTTGAGCCGGCATTTTTTCATACAAAGCTTCTTAGTGGTCCTCATATTTTTAATCAAAGCGCTCTTTTTGAGGCTATTGAAGGGTACCAAATTGTTGAGGCAAATCAATTAGCCCAAACTCTTTGTAATTATCATTTTTTGCCAAATACAAATATTTTAAATCAAGATAATAAACTTCAAAGTCTTCTGAATTCTATTACAAATTCTCATCATCATTTCTAAGGAAAAATATGGAAAAAGCCTATAAACTTTTAAGTCTGCAAGAAAAAATTTCAAATAAAAAGGCTAAAACTTTAATCGATAAGGGTCTTGTAAGTCTAAAAGGTAAAAAAATCATGCTCGGACGCATGGAATTACCTAAAGATTCTATTTTTCAAATTTCTCAAGTCCAAAAACCCAAAGTTATTTTTGAAGACAAAAATATTCTTGCTGTGGATAAACCCCCTTTTATTGAGAGCTATGAGTTAGCTCAAATGTTTAAAGACCGGGTATTGTTGCATCGATTGGATAAGGATACAAGTGGGGTTATTTTGTTTGTAAAAGACAGGAGTCCTTTCCATTTGCAAGCAAAAAATGCCTTTAAAAATCAAGAAGTATATAAGGAATATCTTGCTTTGGTAGAGGGGATTGTTAGCCAAGAGTGCGAAATCAATAAGCCTATCTTGACAATTAAAACCACTCACGCTAAAAGCAAAATTTCCAAAGCAGGGCTTCAGGCGCAAACTTATATCAAGCCACTTCGCATTATAGGTAAAAAAACCTTGCTTGAAGTTGTTATCAAAACAGGACGCACACATCAAATCAGAGTACATTTAAAAAGTATTTTTCACCCCATTGTTGGAGATAATTTTTATGGGGGTATGGATGCAAAACGTTTAATGCTTCATGCCCATAAAATTTCTTTGTTGGGATATGAGTTTGTTTCTCAAGAGCCTATGGAGTTTCAAAATTTATAGTTTATTCTTGAAATATTTTTCAAAATATATTTCAATTTAAATAAACTAAAATAAATATGCAATAGCAAATATGAAGGAAAGATAACATGTTAAAATTATTTTTTATATGTATTGAAGTTTATAGGAAATGCCGTTATTTCAATGATGACAAAAAAATCATAAAATATCGGATGGCTGTTGGGGTAGTTAAAATGAGATAAGAATGATAATTAAGGGGAGACAATGATTATTGAAACTCAAGAAGTTCAAAATGGGATAATGGTAAAATATGAAGGCAAAATTAAAACTTATGCTAATTTTTTAGAATTCAAAAGCGCCATGATACCCATTGTAAAACAAATCAAGCAAACTCCCAATCAAACTCTTTTTGTCTTTTTTGTTCATGCTTACCCTATTAATTCTTATGCTTTGGGTTATTTGCTTAAACTGAAAGAAAATGATTTGATAGATGTAAAAATTTATACTGATGAGATGAAGTTATTCAATCTATTTGAGAATATAAGTTTAGATAAGAAACTTGAAATTTCAATCAAACAAAATTAACAAAGGAAAAAGATGTATAGCAAATGGAATGAAATTTATAGTATTTTTAATCCCATAGCTTTTGAAATATTTGGTATTCAAGTGCATTGGTATGGCATTGCTTATGTTTTAGCCTTGTTGGTTTCTCTTTATATTGCTAAATATTTTATAAGACATGATCCACAAAGATTCCCTATTTCAAATAAAAATATAGATAATTATTTTATTTGGGTTGAAATTGGTGTTATTTTGGGAGCAAGAATTGGGTATATTGCTATTTATGATCCAAATAGTTTGTATTATTTTAGCCATCCTTGGCAGATTTTTAATCCTTTTGATATGCAAGGTAATTTTGTAGGGATTCGGGGCATGAGTTATCATGGAGCTTTGATTGGATTTTTGATAGCTTCTGTTTTGTTTGCATACAAGAAACATCAAAAGTTTTTACTTTATATGGATTTGGTTGCCATAAGTGTGCCCTTAGGTTATGTATTTGGTAGGATTGGTAATTTCCTTAATCAAGAACTTTATGGTCGTATTGTGCCTTTAGGAGATAGTTGGGGACAAAAAATTGGCATTCTTGTGAATAGCGAACTTCGCTATCCTAGCCAGCTTATTGAAGCTTTTTTAGAAGGAATTGTTGTTTTTATCCTTGTCATAATTGCAAAAAAATTTTTAAAAACACAAGGTATGCTTATTGTTGTTTATGGCGTATCTTACGGGATTATGCGCTTTGTTGCTGAATTTTGGCGTGAGCCTGATGTGCAAATGGGATATTATTTTGGGGGGTTGAGTATGGGGCAGATTTTAAGCATCCTCATGATTTTGGTTTCCTTAGGATTGTTATTTTATATCAAAAGCAAAAAAAATGTCTAAAACACGTGCATGGATATTTCTCATGATTGCTATAGTTGCAGAAGTGATTGCCACTATTTCTCTCAAAGTTTCTTCCGGGGATTTATGGGGATATATTTTAATGGGGATTTTTATTATTTTTTCATATTATATGATGGGTTTATCCGTGAAAATTATCCCTATTAGCATTGCTTATGCAATGTGGGAAGTTTTGGGGTTGATATTGATTTGTAGTTTTGGCATAGTTGTTTTCGGAGAGATTTTAACTTTTTATCAAAAGCTTGGCTTAGGCTTTGGTATTATTGGGATTATTTTAATCAACTTAGGCAAAAAATAATGAGTATTTATTTTGTTTTCATTGTTTTTGCAGCATTCCTTGATGTTATCGCCAATCTTATGTTAAAAAAATCTGAAGGTTTTAGTCATAAATTCTTAGGTATAGGTTCTATCATTTTGGTTTTGTGCGCTTTTATTAGTCTTTCTATTGCTCTGAAAGAAGTTTCTTTAAGTATTGCTTATTGTGTTTGGGGGACAATTGGAATTATTGGGACTGTTTTTGGAGGGTATTTATTTTTTGGTGAAAGACTTAAGCTTATTGGTTGGGTTGGAGTTATCTTTGTTGTTGTCTCTGTTGTGTTATTGAGTGCTTTTTAGAGGATTATTTTTACAAATCTGTAATAGATCTGTAAAAATTTAGATATTTATTTCACTTCTTGTCGGATGATAGAAATATCTTGTAAATTTGTTGGAATACAATCTTTAGAAACAAGTTCTTTGATATTTTCAAAACTATATTTTGTATGATCAAAAACTACAATAGCAACAACATCGCCTTTTTGTAAAAATCTTGTTTCAGCAAGATGGGTATAGCGTGTTGCCCCAATGGCAATAATGATTTTTGTAGGGTAACAAGCCTCTTTGAGTATTTCGCTAAGATTTTCCAAAACAGAATATTCTTTTTGATGGTTGAGTTTGTCTTTTATCCATTCAATCAATTTATCATAAAAATAGCTATAACCTGTTAATTCACTGCATTCTCCATACTCTTGTGTTTTGTTATCAAAAATAAGAAAAGAAGCAAGAGAATAACGATCGCAGATTCCTCCACTACTGAAATGATCGATGGGGATTTTTGCTCCTATTGCTTTAGATCCGTCAGAAAAATTCTTTTTTTGAGATAGTTTTTTAGCATTTTTATCATTCCTCACTGAAGAGTCATTAAAAGCCATAAAAAATTTTGGAATTACTTTAATGACTTCATTGTTTTGATACTCTAATTCACATTCTAAAGCAACTTCAGGTTCTGCTTGTACTCTAAATGAACTATCATTGGGTAAAATAATTGCTTGATTGTTGATACAATATCTACCTAAAGGCGTAACACTACAAGGAATGTAAAAAGGAAAAATTCCCTTAGGGGCATTTTTTTCATCCGTTATAATCTCGGAGAAATCATTGGATTCTCCGGCTTGTTCGAGATGATTGGCAAAATTTCCTGCAACTCCAAAGCCTAAATATTCTTTCATCGCCATTCCTTAAAGTTTTAGTAAAAATAATACTCTAATTAAAAATAATAATTGATAAAAAATTTCAAAAAATTTAAAATTTAATCTATAATATCAAACATATAAACAAAAATAAAAAAGAGGAGTTTCTATGACAGAAAGCGAATTATACCAATGGTTAGGGAAATATGGCATCAAAACACCACAATGTAGAGTAGTAAAAATGGATGAAAAAATCAATATTGATTTTTTTCCGGCTGTTTTGAAAATTCAATCTCCTAAAATAGTTCATAAAAGCGATGTAGGCGGGGTTATGCTCAATTTGAACTCAAATGAAGAGCTTGAAAATGCACGCGAGAAAATGAAAAAAAATATTCAAGAAAAACACAAAATTCCTTTAGATAGTAATGATTGTTTCATAATTACACAAATGCTGGAAGGCGAAGAATTGTATATTGGTTCTGTTGAAGATAGTGTGTTTGGAGATATTATTCTTTTTGGGAAGGGTGGGATTTATTTAGAGCTTTATAAAGATATTTGTTACATCGATTCTCAAGCCAAAGAAGATGAAATACTTCGAGCATTTAAAACTACTAAAATTTCCAAACTTTTTGAAGGTTTTCGTGGAAGCACACATCAAATGAGCGAGGTAGTAGAGCTTGTAAAAAGTGTTCAGAAACTCATCCTGAGCAATCCTGATATCCTAGAGCTTGATATTAATCCTCTGAAACTTACCAAAAATGGGCTTGTAGCTGTAGATGCCAGAATCAAAAAAGGTTCTTTAGTCTCTGGAGATACTCAAAGAAAACTTCCCAGACCTGATTTCTTGAATAATCAACGTATAGCTATTATTGGAGCGAGTACAGACAAAACAAAAACCGGTCATGTGGTTGCCAAAAATTCTATGGGCTTTAAGGGTGAATTGTTTTTTGTTAATCAAAAAGGCGGAGAACTTTTTGGCAAACCTTTGTTAAAAAGTGTTGGAGAAATTAATGGAGATATTGATACAGCTGTGCTTGCTATACCTGCACAGTTTGTTATCCCTACCATCAAAGATCTAATCAAAAAAAATCTCAAAAACCTCATTGTCATTACAGCAGGATTCAAAGAAAGCGGGCATGAACAAGAGGAGCTTGAAATTGGCAAGCTTGCGCAAGAGAATAATTTTAATGTTTTAGGTCCTAATTGTTTGGGATATTTCAATGATAATACAAATTTGAATTTAACTTTTGGAACAGGTAATCTTAAAAGTGGTGGTGTGGCTTTTATTTCTCAGTCAGGCGCAGTTTTAGCTGCCCTTATGGATAGCGCAAATACGCTTGAAATTGGTTTTTCTCACATTGTTAGCACTGGAAATGCAGTTGATTTAGAAAGTTCAGATTTGATCCCAATGCTACAAAAAGATCCTCGTTGTAAAAGTATTTCTTTGTATTTAGAAGGAGTCAATAAAGGAAAAAATCTTTTAGAGAGTATTCGATCATGTCAAAAACCTATCTTTTTATTTAAATCAGGTAAAAGCGAAGAGGCTGCCAAAGCCGCTTTTTCACATACCGGTAATTTAAGTGGAAATTATGATATGTTTGCAGGTTTGATGAAAAGCTTAGATGTGCGAGTAGTCGATAATATTGAGGCTTTGATTTTAAAACCTATGTTTCACAATAGTAAAGAAATTGCTATTATTACAAATGCCGGAGGTCCCGGAACAGTATTGACTGATGCTATTGTAGCTAGAGGCAAAAAATTATATACATTAAACGATCAAAACATTCAAGCTCTTAATAAAATTTTGCCTGAACACTGGTCTCACAATAATCCTATAGATATTATAGGAGATGCCTTAGCAGATAGATATAAAGCGGCTTTAGATGTTGTGGATTCATTTGATGGGGTTGATTTTATCTATATGTTAATCACACCTCAAGACATGACCGATCCCCTTGGCTCTGTTAAAATTCTCAAAGAGAGCGTTTATAAACACAAAGTTGCTCCCATCCTCATTGGAGGAGAAATGGTTGAGGAAGCTAAAGAATTCTGCAGGATTAATAAAATTTTATTCTTTTCAAGCATTACTGAAGCTACTTCTTTCTTATAGTAAATAAAGAGTTGAAAAATTCAACTCTTTATTTATAGAATATTCTTTATATTCTGCTATTTCATTTTTCATCATTGTTCTGATAGATATTTTTAAGATTTTTTATAATTTTAGTAAACTCTGAAGAAATAAAAGATCGCGCTATATTTAAAAATACTTAGATGCTAAGAACCATTATGGATATAACTTTAAGCTTATTTTAATTTTTACTATATAAAATAAAAGTGAGAAACTCACTTGGATACAAGTAGTAAATTGCAGAAGGCTTTGAAAGAATTGAATTAAAGAATTACTGATAAGTACTAATAAAACCCTATAACAGCTGATTGTTTGGTAAAAATTCCCTATTATCAATCGTATTTTTATTCAAATAATATAATTAAAATGATAATCATCAGTATGTTATGTATTTTGCAAAACAATTTATTTGGATTTTAGATCTCTAAATATTTGGATTGGATAGTTCATGTATTCAAAAGGGGGTACTCCCCCTTTGTGTCAAGACTATTTAATTTCAATATGGATAGGCTTACCAATATCTGTTGTGATTTGCAATACATCTCTATTTGCATCTGTTCTTGATTTGTATGGACCAATGAGGTACTTGGTAATAGTTTGCCCATTATTATTTGTAGAAGTTTGAATACGGTAGCTATATTTTTTGATTTTTTCTAAGAAATATTTGTTGGGTGTCTTGCTAAATGCTCCTATTTGCAAATAATGACCCGCAGTAGCTATAGAACCATTTTTAGAAGCCTGTATTTTTGCAGAGGCTTGTTTTGGTTTTGCTGCTGATGAAGATTGCTTTTGAGGTTTTTTATCTTCTTTTTTTGGAGAGGTTTTTGCAGTAAGAGTCTTTTGGGATTTGTTTGATTTTGTAATATTTTTGTCCGGACTCAAAGCCGGCTCTTGAATAGTTTCAGATTGGAGGGCTTGATGATTGTGAGAGTCTCCTAAGACAGGTTTTTCTATTTTAGATGATTCTTGCGCAGATTCTTGAGTGCTTCCGAGTTGTTTGGACTTAATATCTTGGACGATTTTGTCAAATTTATTGTCTTCTTCTGTTTTGGACATATCATCAATAGACATATTTTCAAAATTATCATTAGTTTGCACGCTATTTTCATTTTCATCATGGAATGTATCCATTTTTTGAATAGAGTTATCAATTGTGCTTACTTGTTCTTTAGGCTCTTCTCGAGTCATTTTCCAAACAACTACTAACAAAATAAATACAATAATGATCGCAACAATAATCATCAAAATTAGTTTTTTTGTTTTTGACGGTTGGTTGTTGTTATGATCTCCTAGCAAAATTTCATTCAACTCTTTTTTTTCTTCCATTTTTTACTCCTTGAATAGATTTAAAGATGTCTTGCCCATGAAGCACCACGTTCTTTTGCATAAATTTCATAGGGCAGTATTAATATATTAAATTCTGAGGGCATTTCATCATTTGGAAATACTCTCCACTCTGTTGGATAGGTTTGAGATAGTCTCACAGAAAGCGTTCTGGCCAATCTTTTTGCTTCATTAAGCTCAGTATGTCCCTTATGGATATAAAGATGAAGATGACCGGGCGTTTTTGAATGATAAGCAGTAAAATTAATAAACCCTTCTTCGCGTAACATCAATTGAGCTTTGTGATAGAATTTTTCAGGATTCCTGCCATTGTAGTCAAAAACTATATTTTCTACTCTATTGTCTTCAATGATAAGAGAATGTGCAATGGTAAGTTCTTTTTTGAAATGCTTACGGATAATAAGATTTGAAAGAAATGAGTCAATTTTTTCAAATTTATCAAAAAAGACTTTTCCCATATGTGTAATTTTTTTGCCTAACCCTTCTATTTTTTGGTAATAAAAAGAAGTATTGATTTTAATCAGGCTTAAATCCATTTCAGTCATTGTTTGCCTTAAAAAATTGGTTTATCATATACTTGAAATCCTTTTGTGAGTTGCTTAATTTCTTCTTTAATTTTACTCTGCAAGGATACATTATTAATATCATCAAGTATATCGGCAATTTTATGAGATATCCATTCAAATTCATTTTCTTTCATTCCTCTTGCGCTTAAAGCAGCCGAACCTATTCTAATACCACTTGTTATAAAAGGGCTTCTATTTTCGCCCGGAACGGTATTTTTATTGACGGTAATGCCTGCATTGCCAAGGGCTATATCAGCATCTTTTCCACTAAAGCTTTTATCTAAGAAACTCATTAAAATAAGATGGTTATCACTATCGCCACTTACGAGATTATAACCCCTATTAACTAATACATGGACCATTTTTTTAATATTTGCTTTTATTTGTTTGGCATAAATTTTCCATTCCGGCTTGAGATTTTCCCCAAACCCAACAGCTTTACCCGCAATTACATGCATTAAAGGACCCCCTTGTAAGCCCGGAAATACAGCTTTATTGATTTTTTGAGCTATTTCTTCATCATTAGTTAGAATGATCCCTCCTCTAGGTCCTCTAAGAGTTTTGTGAGTAGTAGTAGTAACTATATGACAATGGGGGAATGGGTGAGGGTATTCATCTGCAACAACAAGTCCGGCAACATGTGCGATATCCCCCATTAAAATAGCTCCTACGCTATCAGCTATTTCTCGAAATTTTTTAAAATCAAGTTCTCCGGTATAGGCAGAAAAACCGCATATAATCATTTTGGGTTTGATGAGTTGGGCATACTCAGCAACTTTGTCATAATTGATCCTCCCATCAAGTTCAACTCCATAAAAAAAACTTTGATATATTTGTCCGCTAACACTTACTTTTGCGCCATGGGTAAGATGTCCCCCATGACTTAAATCCATCCCTAAAATTTTATCATAAGGTTTTAGTAGGGCCGCATAAACAGCACCATTAGCCTGACTGCCCGAATGGGGTTGGACATTAGCAAACTCGCATTTAAAAAGCTTTTTGACTCGATTGAGGGCAATTGTTTCTATCTCATCTACGAATTCACAACCTCCATAATATCGTTTTCCCGGATACCCCTCAGCGTATTTATTGGTCAGGATACTCCCCATAGCTTCCATAACACTTGGGAATGTATAGTTTTCGCTAGCGATCATCTCAAGATGATCGTTTTGTCTTTGGAGTTCTTTTGAAATGAAATCAAAAACTTCTTTATCTGAGTGTTGCATTGCATAATCCATTATAGATCCTTTTTTTCTTTTTCTTCTTGTGTGATTGTATCATCATAATCTATTCTAATAGGTTTCATTGCAGGAAATAAAATAACATCTTTGATGGTTTTTGAATCACTAAGGAGCATGATGAGCCTATCAATCCCAATGCCTTGACCGGCTGTTGGGGGAAGTCCATATCCCAATGCCCAAACATAATCTTCATCCATATATTGGGCTTCTTCATCCCCGGCATCTTTTGCCTTTACTTGAGCTTTAAATCTTTCAAGTTGATCAAGAGGATCATTAAGCTCGCTAAAACCATTAGCTATTTCTTTCCCGCCGATAAAAAGCTCAAAACGATCGGCAATTTCAGGATCCAGATCGTTCCTGCGTGCCAGAGGACTAATATCAATAGGGTATTGAGTAATAAAGGTTGGATTGATAAGTTTTGCTTCGACAAATTCATCAAATGCTTCTGCTAAAAGTTTGCCATAGCTTATGGATTTGTCCAATTTAATATTATGTTGTTGGAGGAAGTTTTTGAGTTTATCTTCATTTTCGACAATATCTTTAGGAATACCTCCAATTTCTTGGAGAGCATCTTTGTAAGAGATAATTTTAAAATTACTAAAATCAATTTCATTATCCATATGCTTGATTCTGATAGGGAGTTGGAGTTTATCTAAAAGATAAGCAAAAAGTTCTTTAGTCAATTCAATTAAGTCAGAGTAAGTTTTGTAAGCCCAATAAAATTCAATTGTTGTAAATTCGGGATTATGGGAGTGATCCATACCTTCATTTCTAAAATTTCTATTAATTTCAAATACAGCTTCAAAACCACCTACAATCAAACGTTTAAGATAAAGTTCAGGAGCAATTCTAAGATATCTTTGGACATCAAGGGCGTTATGATGAGTGATAAAAGGTTTGGCATTGGCTCCTCCGGGAATGGGGTGGAGCATGGGCGTTTCAACTTCCAGGAATCCTTTGTCTTCAAAAAATCTGCGAATATTTGAGATAATTTGCGTGCGAAGTTTGAATGTTTCTTTGACATTTGGGTTCATAATAAGATCGAGGTAACGTTGTCTGTAACGTAATTCAACATCTGTAAGACCATGAAATTTTTCAGGTAAGGGGATGATTGATTTGGTGAGAATTTTACATTCCAGGGCATGGATACTTAATTCTCCTGTTTTGGTAACAAAAGGATATCCATAGATATTGATAATATCTCCAACTTCTAGAATTTTTTTGATAAGAGAAAATTCATCACCCAAATCATTTTGAGAAAGATAAGCTTGTAAAGTGGCGCTTTCATCTTCAATTTTGACAAAACAAGCTTTGCCCATAAGCCGCAAAAATTTTATCCTTCCTGTGATAGCATAATTTTGTGAAGTTACTTTTTGTTCAGTTTGGGATTTGAGGTATTCAAATTTTTGAATAAAGCCAAGATTGCTGATAGTTTTAGATGCGTCATTGCGATAAGGATTTTTACCTACATTTCTAAGATCACGTGCTTTTTGGATTCTTTGTTGTATGTATTGATTTTCAAACATATATTATTCCTTATGTGTATCTGTCTTATCGTGAGTTTGTGGTGGAATATCTTTGGATATGTCTTTAAGTGAGTTATTTATTGTGTCTGAAATATTTGGACCGGCTTCATTCACAGCTTTTTGCAGATTTTCTATTGCAGCATCAGCGGCAGGTTGGGTTGTATTTTTAATATTATTGGTTGTTTCTTGCACGATTTGAAGTTTCATGATTGAAGAAGAAATTGTGTTCATTATCGTATAAATCTTGCTATTTTGTTTCATGTATTTTTGGAAGTCTTTCATAAAATTTAGGTTAGAAATTCCATAAAGAATAAAACCGATAATTAAGAATATTTTGCAACATGAAAAGATAAATCCAAGTGTTTTGTCAATAATACCAAAATCGCTGATTTTAATAAATTTACTAATAATGATGCCTAAAATCAAAAATGCTATCCAAATTACAGCCAAAATAATAACAAATCCAATCAAGCTTGCAACTGATGGGCTATGAAAGTTATATACATCGGATGAAAACCAATCCCCCATTCTGCCGGCAAACCTTGAGGCAAAAAATACACCCAGGATAATCCCTATTACGCCCGAAATTTCATTTATGAAACCATTATAAAAACCTCTTAATCCAATTACGATGATGATTACTGTCAGTATTAAGTCTATATAGCCCATTTTTCACTCTACAATTCAATTAATTTAGCTTTAAAAAGCTATTATTCTACAATAAATAACCTAAAAATAAAAATTTTAAATCAAATAAATTTCACGATATTAAGGAAATCCGGAAAAATCATGAATAGAATTTTAAATAAAATAGAAAAATCACAAACATATGGTATTTGGAGAATCTGGGTTCGCCCAAAGATATTAGGGCTTTATTTGGTCAGTGCTTTTATATTGGGAGCCATTTTTTTAATCCCTGTTTATGGGAGTATTTTATTTTTTTATCAAGATTGGCAAAAAGAAATACTCGTTTTTAATAGTATTTTTGCTCTCTTGAGTGTATGGGTATGGTTTAGTGTCCCTAAAAAAATTGGTTTTTGGTTTGGATTTTTTGTTGGTTTGGGGTTATTTTATTGGATAGGATTGAGTTTCCGATTTTCTGTAATGGAGTTTTTGATTCCAATCATAATGGTTGGTGTGGGCGTTGGATATGGGATTATTTTTTATTTTTTATTGTGGTTTCCTTCTTGGTTGTATCGCATGATAACTTTGATGATAATGAGTTATATTCACCCTTTTGGTTTTGATTGGATGGTAGTAGAATCATTTTTTTCTTATAGTATTTTTGGAGTTGATAAACTTCATTTCTTGTGTATTATTGTGGGTGTGGGTGTGTGGATTCATTTTAAGAGATTTTATAGAATATTTGCTGTTTGCTTTTTACTCTTTGGCATAGATTGGGGGCATATAAATGGTGAGATAACTTTGCCTTTAAAAGTAGAAGTTACTACAACTCACGTTTCTCAAGACTCAAAATGGCAATCTCAAAATTTTCAAAAAATTATTGATAAGAATTTTGATTTGATTGATCAAGCAATTTTAAAAGGCAAAGATATTGTAGTTTTGCCGGAAACAGCATTTCCAATTGTCTTGAACAAAAGCATCCTAAAAGAAGTTTTGGAAAAATTAAGTAGCCAAATAAGTATCGTTACAGGGGGGTTGCGTGAAGAAAAAGGAAAAATTTACAATAGCACTTATTTGTTTGAAAATGGCGATTTTAGTTTTATTGATAAAGTTGTACTCGCTCCTTTTGGAGAAAAAATCCCTTTGCCTGATTTTTTGGCAAGACCACTTTATAAGGCATTTTTTGGTAAAGAATATGGCTTAAGTGAGGGGAAAATTCCCGAAAATTTTCAAATCAAGGGCGATGTATTTCGAAGTGCAATTTGTTATGAAGGAACTTCAAAAATTATGTATCAAGATAAGCCAAAATATATGATTCTTATCAGCAATAATGGTTGGTTTGTTCCAAGTATTGAGCCATTTTTTCAACGAATGTTGGTGAAATACTATGCTAGAATTTATAAAAGCATTGTAATTCATAGTATCAATCAATCAAGTTCTTATATTCTCTCACCTTCAGTTTTGGGAGATAAGCTTGTTTTATGAAAGGAAAAAATGTTAAAAGCAATTCAAATGTCTCATCGTTTTGACACATTGTTATATGAAGATCTTAATTTTGAGGTTTCATCCGGGGAATCTGTAGCGATTTTGGGAGTAAGCGGGAGTGGAAAATCCACGATATTAAATAATCTTTCTACAATGTTAAAGCCAATAAGCGGGAGAGTTAGTCTTCTGGAATTTGAGGATATTTACGGACTTTCTCCCAACAAGCTTTTAGAAATTCGACGTTATCAAATAGGGATTATTTTTCAATCTCATTATTTATTTCGCGGGTTTAATGGGTATGAGAATTTAAAAGTTGCTTCAATTCTTTCAGGGCAGCCTATTGATAAGAGTTTGTTAGAATCTTTAGGAATTGCTCAAGTGCTTCATCAAAATATTGGAGAGCTTAGTGGAGGGCAACAACAACGTCTCTCGATTGCTAGGGTATTGACCAAAAAACCCAAGATTATCTTTGCTGATGAACCTACAGGAAATTTAGATAAACAAACAGCCCAAAATGTGATGGAGATTATATTTGAATATGTTGATAAGAGCGGGGGTATTCTTGTGTTGGCTACTCATGATGAGAAAATCGCCAAAAAATGCACTCAAACATTTCGCCTTGAAAATACAAAATTGGATGTGCTCTAAGCATAAGATTCAATGTAGTGAGAAATCTTTTTTTTGATAATGGGGTTGATTTGGAGTCTGAGTTGCATAATGCTTAAAGGAATAGGACAATCTTGAAGTTTGACTTCATCTTTTTGGGTAACAAGCAAAGAAGAGGCTTTTTGTTTGATGGCTTGAGATTGCAGATAGTTGATATCAAAGACATAATGATCTCTAAAAGTGAGTTTGCCAATCACATTAGGAAGATATTCATCCAGTCTTGATGGATTGGCAATGGCAGTAACCAAAAGCATTCTTTGTGTTGGATTTATAATTTTTACTTCGCGTTGATAATCTATCCCTTCAGTTGCCAGAATATCAGCACTTTTGTATAAAGAGGGCTTTTCGCGATAAATACCACTTGGAATGCAAAATTTGAAATAAGGCTCTAATTTAGGCTTTAATAAGATATTTAATTTTTTAAAATTAAAACGAAACCCATCATCAAGTAAAATTATTTTACACCCTAGTTTTTTAGCTTCTTTGATAGCGGGGACTCTTTTTTTGCTCACGATAATGGTAGCATGGGTGAGTGTTTTGGCAATCAGATAAGCTTCATCCCCGGCATCTTGTTGCGAAACAAGAATTTTGCCTTTTTGGCTGACAATAAGCAATCCTTTGGATTTTCTTTTATAGCCTCTGGAAATAATGGCAACATCTTGGTAATCTTTTGCAATTTCGATGATGAAAGGAGTCTTGCCGCTTCCTCCGGCAACAAGATTGCCTACACTGATAATAGGGATATGAAAGTCTTTGAGAAATCCTATATGGCGTCTAATAGTTGCAGCTATGTAATATAAAAGAGAAATGGGCAAAACAATTAATGCAAGAATTTTTTGCCAAAAATTCGGTTTATAAAAATATTGATCTATAAAACGCATTAAAAATAACTTTTTAAATATTTTGGGAAAAAATAACCCATTTATGAAACTTTATTTTATTTCATAAATGGTAGGGAGGGCATGTTTGAAGAGATTTTTCTTGATTCTTGGAACGATAATATTGAGCATTTCTTTATCATAGCCCATTTGATAGAGTTTCTTGACATCAATTTGCGAAAAATCATCATAAATTTTACAAATTTCAAAAAGAAGTCTGTCAATTTTTTCATATCCATAACCTAATTCTTCTTCATCGCTTTGTCCTGCATAAAGATCAGCGCTTGGTTTTTTCTCAATAATATGTCTGGGAATATTGAGTATTTTGGCAAGTTCATAAACTTGAGTTTTGAATAGATTGCCAATGGGGTTAATAGCATAAGCGAGATCCCCATAAAGAGTGCCATACCCCAACATCAATTCACTTTTATTGCTGGTTCCTACTACAAGGGCGCGAATTTCTTGAGAAAGATCATATAAAAGAGCCATACGAATACGGGTGCAAAAATTCCCCTTGCGGATAAGATTGGCATCTTTATGATTCATTCTGAAGGCTTCATCATAGGGATTGATTGATTGTATTTGATAGGGAATATCAAATTGCTCGCATAAAGCTATTCCATCTGTCACACTGGATTTTGATGAGGTGATCGAAGGCATAAGAAGGGCTTGAAGATGATTGCCAAAGGTCATTTTACATAAAACAGCGACTACAGCGCTATCTAAACCACCACTTACTCCTAAAATTACTCTATTGAAACCGCGGCTTTTAGACTCCTGATATAAAAAATTAATCAGTGATTTAACAATATTTTGAGGTAAAGGAGGGATATTATTCATAAATTTATTCCTATAAAATTAATTTTGATGTAATTCTACCAAAAATATTCGTTAGAATTGACAAAGAAAAATACTTTAAATATAACTATAAAAATCTTTTGCCGGTTCTTGTCTTCGTAGTTTTCATAAAATATTTTTCTTTGTCAATATACTCTTGATATTTCAGTTTGAAACATTTTGAGGTTTAAATAAGAGTTTCAAAAAGTGAAATAAAAAATATTTAAGTCTAATTGAACTACAATTACTAGATTTTTTACATTAATTTACAATAAAAATCAACTCAAACTAAAGGAGAATAAGCGATGGCTGAGATAAAGAGACGCGATTTTTTAGGAATGACACTAGGAGGGGTGACTGCCGTTGGTGCGATAGCTTCTCTAGTTGCCATGAAGAAAACATGGGATCCGTTGCCAAGCGTAGTTTCAGCGGGTTTTACTACTACTGATGTGGGGAGTATGACAGAAGGTGAATTTTCTACCGTGGAATGGAGAGGTAAGCCTGTGTATATTATCAAAAAAACTAAAGCAGAGGGTTTTAATCCCAAAAGAGATTTTAAGATCAATGGAGATGTTTTTACTGTGGGGATTCAAATTTGCACACATTTAGGTTGTATCCCAATTTTTAATGCCGATGAAAAAGGATTTTTGTGTCCTTGCCATGGGGGTAGATTCACTCTTGATGGAATCAATGTGCCCGGAACTCCACCGCCAAGACCTTTTGATATTCCTCCTTTTAAAATTGACGGAACAAAGATTGTATTTGGGGAAGTAGGTAGCCAATATCAAGAAATGATAGGCAAAGCATAAGGAGCAAAAAATGGCAGAGATAAGAAAAGCTGATGGATTGATTGATTGGTTAGATCAGAGATTGGGTGTTAAAAAACTGACAAAAGTTTTGATGACTGAATATTGGATTCCTAAAAATATAAATTTTTTATGGGCAATGGGTGTGGTTTTGACTGCATTATTCACAATGCTGGTTGTTTCGGGAATTTTTTTATTAATGTATTATAAGCCGGATGCAAAGATGGCTTTTGATAGTGTAAATTATACAATTATGCAAGAAGTTGCCTATGGCTGGTTATGGAGACATATTCATGCAGTCGCAGCAAGTATGATATTTGTAATTATCTATATCCATATGTTTGTAGCTATTTACTATGGATCTTACAAAAGAGGCAGGGAAATGATATGGGTAAGCGGCATGCTTTTATTCGTAGTCTTCTCTGCAGAGGCTTTTAGCGGTTATATGTTGCCTTGGGGGCAAATGAGTTATTGGGCTGCTACAGTTATTACCAATCTTTTTGGAGGCATTCCTTTTATCGGAAATGATGTTGTTGAGTGGGTACGAGGTAATTATGTCGTGGCTGATGCGACTTTGACAAGATTTTTTATGCTCCATGTATTTTTGTTGCCGGTGGTCATTATGATTTTGATTGTAGTGCATTTTTATGCTCTTAGAATCCCTCATGTTAATAATCAAGATGGAGAAGTTTTTGACTTTGAGGCAGAGGAGAAAAAATACATTGAAGGCAAAAAGAAAGAATCAAAAGTAATTCCATTTTGGCCGGTATTTCTTTCAAAGGATATTTTTGTAATTTGCGCTTTCATGATATTTTTCTTTTATCTGGTTTGTTATCATTTTGATTTTGCGATGGATCCGGTTAATTTTGATCCCGCCAATAGCCTTAAAACCCCTACGCATATTTATCCTGAATGGTATTTCTTATGGAGTTATGAAGTTTTAAGAGGATTTTTCTTTAGTGCCGATTTGGGTTTGATAGCCTTTGGAATTGCTCAAGTGATTTTCTTTTTCTTGCCTTGGCTTGATAGAAGTTCTAAAGTAGCTCCCGCACATAGGAGACCTGCCTTTCTTATTTGGTTTTGGTTAATGATATTGGATTTGATCGTGCTGACAATTTTTGGAAAGCTACCTCCTGAGGGGGCTAATATTTATGTCGGGTTTGTGGCTTCTATTTCATTCTTGATATTATTTCTTGTGGTGTTGCCTATTATTACAATTGTCGAGAGAAAAAAAGGAGGTGCTCAATGAAAGAGTTCAAAATACTTATTCTTTTAATAGTTGTAATTGGTATTATTTATTGGGGTGTAGAGCCTTTAGCGCATTCTATTATGCACCCTAAGGTGGCTCCGGCTGATTATACTTTTAGTGATTTGGAAAAAATTGATTTGTCCAAAGGAGATGCTACAAAAGGTAAGACGCTTGTAGAGGAGAATTGTACAGCTTGTCATGGGATTAAATCTCAAAATATTCCTGCTCCTATGGATAATGCCAGTGCGGCCGGTGCTTATGGTGTTGTGCCCCCGGATTTATCTGATATAGGCGCTGTATTTGATCATAATTTTTTGGCTAATTTTATTAAAAATCCTGTTAAAGCAACTTTGCTTTCTCATAAGTTTGGTGAGAATACACCTTATCCGATGCCGGGGTATGATTGGATGAGTAATGATGATATATCTAATATTGTGGCTTATTTTGTTTCGATAGCTCCTCAAAGTCTTACAGATGCGCAAGTGTTTGATCAAGCTTGTCAGAGATGCCATAGCGTAGAGTATGCTAAAACTTATGCCCTCACTCCCGAGAGTGATTTGGAAAAATATTTAGGAGCAAAAGCGCCTGATCTATCTATGATGATTAGAAGTAGAGGGGAACATACTTTGAGTATTTTTATTAATGATCCTCAAAAACTCCTTCCGGGAACTTCAATGCCAAGAGTTGGGTTAGACCAAAAAGCAGAGAAGCAAATTATTAATTATTTGCAAAAAATAGGCGATAGCAAAAAAGCTCAAAGAGATGGGCTGGGTATCAAGATTATGATATTTTTTGTAGTGATGGCATTACTTGCTTATGCATGGAAAAGAAGAATTTGGAAAGATTTGCATTAAGCCTATCTGCATCAAAAATCCCGGCTATTTTTAGCCGGGATTAACTCTCTTTATATAAGTCTTTGTATTTAAGATTATTTCTTCATATAAACACAAACAAAATTATCAGCTTAAAAAGTTTTTATTTAAAATATTTATAGAGATAAATGATTATCATTAAACTAAAATAATAAATCCGAGCAATAAGATATTTTTTGAAATAAATATTTTTCAAATTTTTTTAAGTAAGTAATTTAATTTATGAGAGATTTTTTGACATTATAATTTTGATATAATTTTAAAATTAAATATATTAAAGGCATTTTATGGAAAGTGTGCAGCAGAGAGCAAAACTACATAGAGCAATTTGGAAAATTGCAGAGGATTTGCGTGGGAGTGTTGATGGTTGGGACTTTAAGACTTATGTTTTGGGTTTTTTGTTTTATCGATTTATTTGTGAGAATTTGAAAACTTATATCAAAGAAGAATTTCCGGATGTTGAAGATTACTCAAAGATAGAGTATGAACAAATTAAGAGTTATGAGGATGACATCATTGATGACAAAGGTTTTTTTATCTCTCCTGAGGATTTATTTGAAAATATTTTAAAAGAAATCCGAGAAGATCACTCTAAATTAGAAAATCTTAATATGAGACTCAAAGAAGCATTTGATAATATTGAAAATTCTTGTAAAGGCAAAGCGAGCGAAGATAACTTTAAAGATCTTTTCAAAGATAAAGATATCGATGTAAATTCAGCTAAGCTTGGTAATAGCAATATTGAACGCAATAAAAAGTTGCTAAAGATTATGGAATCCATCAATGCGTTAGAACTTGATTATAGCAACAATAAAATCGATGCCTTTGGGGATGCTTATGAGTTTTTGATGATGATGTATGCGAGCAATGCAGGCAGAAGTGGTGGCGAGTTTTTTACTCCTCAAGAAGTCAGCAGGCTTTTAGTAGAAATTACTTTGAGTAATAAGGGAATTCCAAACAAAGTCTATGATCCTGCTTGTGGGTCAGGTTCATTGTTATTGCAATACAAAAAATCTCTAAAACAAGATCCGAAGTTGGGCTATTTTGGTCAAGAAGAAAATATCACTACTTATAATTTAGCGAGAATGAATATGTTTTTGCATAATGTTGGATATGAAAAATTTCATATCGCACACGGGGATACATTGGTAAATCCTTGTGAAAAACATAAAAATGAAGAACCTTTTGATGCTATCGTTAGTAATCCTCCTTATTCCAAAAAATGGGAAGGCAAAAATAATCCAATATTGATTAATGATGATCGTTTTAGTAGGGCAGGGGTTTTGGCTCCTACTTCTAAGGCAGATTTGGCATTTGTGATGCATATACTTTCTTGGCTTTCAGAGAAGGGAAGTGCAGCGATTGTCTGTTTTCCGGGTGTGCTGCATCGTAGAGGTGCAGAAGAGAAAATTAGGGGTTATTTGGTGGATAATAATTATGTTGATTGTATTATTTCATTGAGTGATAATCTCTTTTTTGGTACGTCTATTGCTGTTTGTATAATGGTATTGCGTAAAAATAAGCAAGATAATAATACCCTTTTTATCAACGCTTCTAAGGAATATATTAAGGTTACAAACAAAAATATGCTCACTGAAGAAAACATACAAAATATTTTGAGTCTCTATAAGAAACGCGAAAATATAGATTATCTTTGCTCATTAGCAGATAAAGGGGAAATCAAGGCAAATAACTATAATTTAAGCGTTTCAAGTTATATAGAGTCTGAAGATACACGTCAAAAAGTTGATATTAAATCTCTCAATAAAGAGATAGAAGAAATCGTAAAAAGGCAGTCAGAATTAAGGATACAGATAGATTCTATTGTGATGGAATTAGAAAAAATTTCCTAAATTAGCTTGAAGATTAAAATCAATCAAACAAGTTAGCCAAACCTGAAATCTCTTAATTTGCAGGAGATTTTTTTCTTATGTCGTTAAACCTTTCAAAGAAATCTTTGAGCTTTGAGATGATGTCTTTTCTTTTTTGAATATTTTGTTTTTGTATTTCTTTGGGAACAAGTAGTGGAAATTTTGGAAGTACGCTATTTATGCCTATACCTAAGTCTTGAAACTTATTGGTTTCAAAGGCATTTTGTAAGAATTTTTTTGTTTTCTCTTCATTGAGATTTTCATCTTTTATAATCTTTTGGAGTTCATTTTCTTGTTTTTCTTTTATATAGGCTTCAAAGAGTTGATCAAAATCTTCATCTTGTTTTTTATCGATTTCTTCTAAAAATGAACGTATCAAATCTTTTTTGTTGTATAAGGTAATGCTGGAATCAACTAGACGTAAGATACTTTTTTTAGAGTCTTTTTCTTTGTTTTTATAATATTTTTCTAATAAAAATAAAATATAATCTACATTGACTTCTACTTGTTTGATGAGTTCTATTTCAAAACTAATATCATCTTCAATAGTGACTTTTTCTTTGGTATTTCGTATTTGTTTGTATAGCTTAACATATTGGCTTTGATAGTCTTGCTCTAGAGATTCATCTAAAATATTGTGTTCTTTAAATTCATTAAAAACATCTAAGATATTTTTTAATTTGAGCAATTGACCAAAACATTGGATAAATTCCTTTTTTTCTTCATCGGTTGTAAGAGGGAAATTCTTTATATTAAATTTTTTTTCTAATTTGGTTACAAGTTCGTTATATCCAACTTGATGGATATTGTTTTCATTATAGCCTTTGAGGTATTCATCAAATGTTCTTAATAAAACGATATTTTTAGTTTCCTCATGTCCAAACAACTTTAAGCTAGCATTCATGGCTTGTTCCAGGTTTCTAAAACTCACAATATTGCCAAAAGTTTTGACATCATTGAGTATCCTATTGGTACGTGAAAAACTCTGTAAAAGTCCGTGATGTTGCAAGTTTTTATCCACCCATAATGTATTGAGGGTTTTGGAGTCAAATCCTGTTAAAAACATATTCACCACGATTAACAAATCCAATTCTTTATTTTTAAGTTTTAAAGAAACATCTTTATAATAATCATTAAAGTTATTTAAAGAAAAATTGCTTTTAAATATTCCGTTGTAGTCTTGGATCGCTGATTCTAGAAAGTTTTTGGAATCTTGAGTTTCTGCTCCCGGGTCTATTTCATCACCTATATCTTCATTGGGTGCATAAGAGTAGATGATACCTATTTTGATGCCATTTTCATTCCCTGCTAATTGTTTTTTGAATTCAAGATAATATGCTTTGGCAAATTCTACGCTGGCAGTAGCAAAAATAGAATTGAAACCTGATATCTTTTTGTTGTTGAGATTGTAGTGATTTTTTCGCTTTGTTTTTTGGTCAAAATGCTCTAGGATATAACTTACGATTTTAGCAATTCTATCTTTGTGTAATAGGGCAGATTCTTTTTGGATATTTTGTACTTTTTCATCAGAAATATTTTTTTGCTCTTTCATTGTTGATGTATGTTCATATCTGAATGGCAAGACATTACCATCTCTAATAGCATTTAAAATTGTGTAAGTGTGTAGTTCCTTGCCAAAGACAACATCTGTAGTTTTTATAACAGCATTTTCTTCGATTTGTCCGGATGGATTTTTTGTTTTTATTGTAGTGTAGTTTTTAGCAGCATTTTCTTTAAGTATGGGTGTTCCGGTGAAACCAAAAATATAATATTTTTTAAATTTTTTCTTGATTCGTTCATGCATACTGCCAAATTGACTCCTATGGCATTCATCAAAAATAAATACTATTTCTTTATTGAAAACATCAGAATTGCTATATTTACTTACAAATTTCGAGAGTTTTTGAATGGTTGTGATGATGATTTTTTCATCGTTATTATCAGATTCTATTAGTTTTTTGAGTTCATCAGTGCTTGCGGTTGCGTTGGCAGAACCTTTTTGGAATGAATCGTATTCGCGCATGGTTTGATAATCCAAGTCTTTTCTATCCACTACAAAAATGACTTTTTTGATGAATTCAAGATCGCAAGCCAGCAGGGCAGTTTTGAAAGAAGTTAGAGTCTTGCCGCTTCCTGTGCTATGCCATATATATCCGCCTGCTTCTGTTTTTCCATAAAGTTTTTCATTGTGGGCTAGGATTATTCTATAAATGATAGATTCAGTTGCTGCGATTTGATAAGGACGCATTACCAGGAGTTCTTTGTTAGTATTGAATACACAAAATTTTGTGAGGATATTCAATAGGGTGTTTTTTGCAAAAAATGTTTTTGTAAAATCTTCAAGCTCTTCAATGGCATTGTTTTGAAAGTCTGAAAAATGAATACAAAAAGCAAAATGATTATTTAAATTTTTTAAGTCGCCTGATTTATAGCGCGTAGAGTTGGCATAATATTTTGTTATTGTACCATTGCTGATGACAAAAATTTGCACAAATTCAAACAATCCATCTCCCGCCCAAAAACTCTCTCTACTGTAACGATCGATTTGATTAAAAGTTTCTTTTAAATCTATCCCTCTTTTTTTCAACTCAATATGCACCAATGGCAAGCCATTGACCAGAATGGTTATATCATAGCGATTTTTGTATTCGCCTTCGTTGTTTTCCAGCTGAGAAATTACTTGTAAAGAATTCTTAAAAATATCTTTCCTATCAATGAGTTTGATATTTTTTATACTCCCATCATCTCTGATTAATAGCTCTGTATGCATTTGTGTTTGCAACATTTCTGTTTTGTCTTCACGGGTTTTTGTGGATTTGTTAAGATATTTGTATAGAATGTTTCCCATTCATTTTGGCTGAATGTAATATCATTTAGTTTTTCTAGCTGTTTTTTGAGATTGGGCTTTAGCTCTTTTAAAGACTTGATAGTAATCCTTTGATAGCCTTGTTTTTCTAAATCTTGTAGGAGTTTTTCTTCAAGTTCTGCTTCGGTTTGATAACCTTTATTTTTTCTTTGTACTCGTTCATAGTTGCCGATAATGGTGCTGTTAGGATTTTGTGAAATCAAATCATTTATCATCATAATTCCTTATAATTCCTTTGGATATTTTTATTGTATTCAAAATTATAGTTTATAATTTTTTATCTTTTTTTAAAAGAAAGTAATTTTTCTCTGTAGTATTCATATTGTTTATGCCTGGCAGTGATTTCAGCTCTCAATCCTTTGTTTGAATCATTTGTCAAATCGTCAAATCTATCCAATGTATCGATAATATATTGTTGCACTTCCAAAGGAGGGATGGGGATTTGCTTTTGTTTGAATTTTTTTATATCCACGGAAGCAAAACTGGAAACATCAATATTATCTCTACACCATTTCCCCAGAATAAAGCCATAATAATAAATATATTTCATATCTATTTGCAAAGAAGAACCCACTTTTTTGCTCAAGCAGATAAATCGTTGATTTGCTAAGAAATCAACTTGTATGAGGGCGTGTTCACCAATTGTTGCACTTGTTGCCATAATAATAGAATCTTTTGGAAAAATTTTATTGTTTTTTATGGCTTGGGGTGTTATGTGTTGGATAGAATTTTTTAAGATTCTACCATTTTTACGAATATCCTCCATTCTAAACCAAGGAATGCTCCCATTTTCCCAAAATTCTTTGTTTGATTTTGAAGGTGTATATCCATTTTTAATATCAAAAATTTCCCCCAAGCTCTTAAACCCCCCCCCCCCCCCCCCCATATTATTTGCTGATTGATTGAGTATTTTTATATCTAAAAGCTTTTCTCTGTAGTATTCATATTGCTTTTTTCTTGCTTGTAATTCTGCTTGTAATTCTGCTTGTAATTCCGTGAATTTATCCAATATCCTAACAATCTCTTGTTGCACTTCCAAAGGAGGGATGGGGATTTGGAATTGAGAGTATATAGAAATCCAGTGTCTTGAATGTTCTTGTGGTATAAATTTTATGCACTTCATTGAATGAAATACAAATTTGAAATTTATATTTTTATGATTTATTCTTAAAATTTTAGCAGCAGAAGATTTTATTTTAAAAGGAAAATCAACCCAGTGAAACGATGTTGTAAAGTCATCAAAAATTATGATAGGATTTTGTTTATTTGCATTGCATATTCCTTGTATTTCATTGGTATATCCTAAAATAAAGCTTTTCCCTGCTGTGAGAACAGGAGTTTCAAAACTATTATCATAATTGGTAGATTTTACAATATATTTTGTTGGTTGTTCAAATTTTAAAATTTCCCCCAAGCTCTTAAACTCTACCCCCTCCCCGTTAGTGATTATTTGTAGTAATTCTTGTGTTTCTTTCATTTGTTTCCTTAAAAGTGTTTTATTTTGGTTTATTTTAGCCAGTCTAAAATGCTTGATTTGATTTCATCTTTGTCCAAAGTTTGTGTGTGGATAATGGGTTTGGAAAACAGATCATTTATAGAAGAATGGATTTGAATATGGGCTTGTTGATTTAAAAGTTCAATTGCCTCTTTATCGCAAAGATTTTTGCCCAAGATAGCTTTGGCTACTGTGGGGGCAAATTTACTCCACTCTGCCGTAGAACAAATAATCGCAGGTGTTTGATGGCATAATTCTTGGGCTGCTTTTATACCGGTGGCTGTGTGAGGATCTGATAAATAACCTATGTTAAAAGTTTCTTTGATGGTTTGGAGGCATTCTTTATCATCACAAGAAGTTGCTAAAAAATACGATTGCAATAAGCTGTGTTCATGGGGAGTAAGTTTATAACAAGATGTATTTTCCAGATTATTCATCCACTCCGTGGTGCGTTTTGCGCCAAATAAAGCAAATAAAACTCTCTCTATATTGGAGCTTCTTAAAATATCCATTGCCGGGGATAGGCTTTTGATAAGCGCTTTATTTTGGATATTATAAATACCTGTATGAATAAATTGAGTTAGAATATCATTTGGATTAGAAGCAACGATAATTTTCTTGATAGGCAATCCCATCATCTTAGCATAAAATGCTCCCAAAGCATTCCCAAAATTCCCACTGGGAATGACGATAAAAATTTCCTCTCCAAAATTGATTTGATTATTTTTAACCAGATTGAGATAACCCCATATATGATAAATAATTTGAAATGCGATCCGTCCAAAATTAACAGAATTAGCCGCTGATAGATAAATCTGTTTTTTTTCTAAAGTATTTTTAAATCCCTCATCATTTAAAAGTGATTTTAGGGTGCTTTGAGCATCATCAAAGTTGCCTTCAATACCTAATATTTTTAAGTTTTTGGCATTTTGGGTTGTCATTTGAAGGGCTTGGACATCGCTTGTCCCTCCTTTTGGGTAAAGACAGACAACAAAAATATTATCCCTATTGGCAAAGCTTTCTAGCGTAGCAGGACCTGTATCCCCACTTGTGGCTGTAAGTATGAGGTATTTTTTGTGTTTTTTATTTGCAAGTTTAGAAAAAATTACTCCAAATGGTTGGAGTGCCATATCTTTAAAGGCTCTTGTAGGTCCATGATAGAGTTCTTGGGCATAGAGATTTTCTTTGATTTTTACTAAAGGAGCGGGGTTTAGGGGATTATCAAATTTTTTGTAACATTGGAGTGCTTCTTCTAAAGTATTTGATTCCGGATCAATATTGAGGGCGCGAAAAATATATTTTGTAAGTTCTAAATAATCATAATTGATTATTGAAGCAAAATCAACTGAAGGGATATTTTCTAATGTGTAAAGACCCCGGGAAGATGTACCGGGATTCAAAATGACTTCCTCAAAATCTACTTTTTTGTCGCAGACACAATCATTAATACGTGTTTGTGTAAAAATATTCATAAATATCCTTTTGTAAGATTTACAAACAAGATTGCAATATTGTGATTTTAGCAAATATAGTATTTTTATGGTAGAGTATTTGGCATTAATTATTTTTATAAATAAGCAACGAGGGAATAATGGATTTTCAATATAAGCTTATGATGTTTGGTTTTTCAGCTTTGTGCGAAGATATAGATGAAGTATATCAAAGATTGCGTCAAATTCCTGTTGAGAGGGTCTTAGCAGAGACAATTGAACAATGTTATTTGATTGATTTAAAAAGTGGGGAAAAATTTGACATCACTTATAATGAAAAAGGATTTTACATCAAAAATCAGGAGTAGAAAATGAAAAACACACTTTTTTCAAGTTGGAAAATTAACAATCTTGAAATCAAAAATAGAATTGTAATGGCTCCAATGGACCAATATAGCGCCACAGATGGCAAAATAAACTCATGGCATTACACCCATTATCTCACCCGGGCTATTGGGCAAGTAGGGTTGATTATCATAGAAGCGAACGCAGTTTCAAAAGATAGCAGAATCTCTCCTCAAGATTTGGGGATTTGGAGTGATGAACATATTGAAGGGCTAAAGTCAGTTGTTGATGCTTGTCATGCTTATGGGGCAAAAATGGTTTTGCAATTAGGGCATGCCGGTAGAAAGTGCGAATGTGATGTGGCAGAAATTCTTGCTCCCTCAGCAATTGGCTTTTCTGAGAAATCTCCATTGCCAAAGGAGATGACCCAAGAAGATATTCAAAAGGTTATACAAGATTTTAAACAAGCAGGTATTCGTGCCTTGAAAGCAGGATTTGATGGTATTGAAATACATGGGGCACATGGGTATCTTATCAGTGAATTTCTCTCTCCATTGAGCAATAAACGCACTGATGAGTATGGCAAAGATAGAAAAAAATTTTTAAAAGAAATTCTTGAGGCGCTAAGATCTGTTTTGCCCAAAGAATTTCCTTTATTGCTTAGAATCTCAGCAAGAGATTATCATCCGGAGGGAAATGATGTGGATGATTTTGTTAGGTTATTAGATCCTATCAAGCATCTTTTTGATGTCCTTGATGTCAGTAGTGGGGGGATTGTGGAGGCTGCGATCAAGACTTATGCGGGTTATCAAATAGAATGTGCAAGAATTTTGCGTGAAAAACTTAATATTCCTTGTATTGGTGGAGGCATGATTACCCAACCCAAGATGGCTAATAAGTTAATTGAGTCAGGTGTGGTTGATGGCATATTCTTGGCTAGAGAATTATTAAAAAATCCTTATTGGCCAATTGGCGCCGGGCTTGAATTGAATCAAAATGTGAGTTTGCCAAAGCAATATGAGAGAGCAAGGTATCTTTAAGGAACAAAATGCATCTAAAAAGTATTAAATTCCTACTTTTTAGTTATATAGGGATTGCTCTTATGGGCGCATTATTGCTAACAATGCCATTTGCCCATCATGGCAAAATAAAATTTTTAGACGCATTTTTTACCTCTATTTCTGCATTTACGTGCACAGGACTCATCGTCAAAGATACAGCACTTGATTTTACTCCCTTAGGGCAAGGGATTATTTTAGCATTGATTCAATTAGGTGGGTTTGGCTATATGAGTATGTTGGGGTTGCTTTATGTATTTTTCCATAAAAATCTAAACAATGCAGAGAGAAACATGCTCAAGGAGGCTTTGAATTATTATTCTTATGAAGGATTAACGGGCTTTATCAAAAAGATTTTTATTTATGTAGTTATTATTGAAGGGATTGGAGCGGTAATCTTAAGTATTGATTTTTCTATGCGTTTTGGTTTGGCTGAGGGAATTTGGCATGGTGTTTTTCATTCAATTTCTGCTTTTAATAATGCGGGATTTTCGACATTTTCTACGAATTTAACGGGTTTTAGAAAAGATTTTTTAATTAATATTGTTGTTTGTTTGCTGATTATTATTGGAGGATTGGGTTATGTAAGCATCGCTCAATTGCATTTTTTTACGTATCAAAAATTTTATTCCCAAAAATCCTCAAAAAATCGCTTATCTTTACATCTTAAAATCGTGCTTTCAGGAACTTTGATTTTAATATTATCAGGGATGATAATGCTTTTGATTCTCGAATGGAAAAATCCCCATACATTTCAAAATTTTACACTTTATGAAAAAATATTAGGAGCATTTTTTACTTCGGTAAATTATCGCACGGCAGGTTTTGCCACTTATGATTTGAGTGGATTGTATGATTCAAGTATGTTTTTTTCTACATTATTGATGATTGTTGGGGGAGCACCCGGTGGGACTGCTGCGGGTATCAAAATCACCACGGTTGCTGTTTTGCTTGCATTTTGTCGTTCTATATTGACAAATTCACAACCCAGGCTTTTTCATCGGGCAATCAGCGAGGATGTCATACGTAAAGCAATTGTTATTTTCTTGATTGCTTGTATTTATGTTTTGGGGACAAATTTAATTTTGGCGATTGCTGAGCCTGAAGTGAGGTATTTGCCTATTATGTTTGAAGTGAGTTCGGCTTTTGCAACTACCGGGGTTTCTACAGGCAATGGAGGCGTCTTGAGTCTGAGTGCAAATTTTAATGATTTTGGCAAATCCATGATGATGATTGTGATGATTTCCGGAAAAATTGGAATTTTGGCTTTTTCATTGGCTTTGTTTGGGCGATCTAAGCCTAGTCGGGTTGAGCTTGTCGAAGAAAGGATTATGTTATGAAAAAAATATATGCAGTCATTGGATTGGGAAAATTTGGTTCTTATATGGCAAAAGGGCTTGTTGAACAAGGTGAGAATGTTATTGCATGCGATAATACACGCGAAAATTTTAGAGATTTGCAAGAAGATATTGAAGATTTGTATGTGTTAGATTCCACGGATAAGTCTGCATTGCAAGAGGCGGGTATAAGTGAATTGGATGTGGTGATTGTAAGTATTGGGGAAAATATTGAAGCCTCAATATTAACCGTAATGGCTCTAAAAGAATTGGGTAATAAATTTGTAGTTGCTAAGGCAGTTAGTAAAACTCATGGTCAGATACTTTCAAAAATTGGCGCAGATAAGGTTATTTATCCTGAAAGAGAAGCTGCTAATCATTTGCTTACAGAAATGATTAACTCAAGGGCAGAAGTAACAATTATCAGTGAAAATTTAAAAATGTGTAAAATGATTGCCGGAGAAACATTTGGGAAAAAGACCCTTAAAGAAATTCAAGATAAAAATGTAGAAAAAAATCAAAAAGATAATCGTTATTTGAGTAGAATAAAAATCATTGCTTTAAAACACAATGACGAATGGAGTATGGATATTGATCCATATTTTGAGATTTCTAATGATGATTTTGTGGTTTTTATAGGTGATAACGAAGCTCTAGATTTTTATACAAAAAAATCTGAAATTGTTCAATAATTGACAAAAACTCCAACCTTAGAGACTATAATCTTAAAATAAATATCTCTAAGGGATACAATGAAGAAGATATTATTTTGTTTGATGCTACTTCTCCCGGTTTTTATTTTTGCAGATAGCTGGAGAGATTTAAACGAGCTTCATCAAGAGCTTAAAGAAGTGGGGTTAAATGATGATCAAGAAAAAGCTGTTAAAAGTCTTTTTAAGCAATATCACCATGAACTCAAGCAATGGTGGAAAAATAATGGAAAAACAGATGCTTTAGTGATGAAAATTTTTTCTGAAAATGAACTGGATATTGATCAAATAAGATATAAACTCAAATCAATTCACAGAAAGAAAATAGAAATAGATTTAAGATTTTTAAAAGATCTTCATTCTATACTTACTAAAGAACAAAGGGATAAAATAGCCAATGAATTTGGAGAAGATGATTAAAAGGAGTAAAAATGGGCAAACTTTTATTGATTGAAGATGATATAGAAATGCAATGTTTGATAAAAACTTATTTAGAACAGGCAAAATTTGATGTGCTGGCAACAGATATGCCCACTCATGCATTGGAATTGTTAAGAGAATTTCAAGGTGGTATTGATTTAATAATACTAGATCTTACATTGCCTGAAATGGATGGGTTTGAGCTTTGCAAAAAAATCAGAAATATTTCTCAAGTCCCTATTATTATCTCTACAGCCAGAGGAGATATTTACAATAAGATTCAAGGATTTGAAAAAGGTGCGGATGATTATTTGGCAAAACCTTATGAGCCTGCTGAATTGATTGCCAGAATTAATGCCATGTTAAGAAGGTTTAAACCTAAAGAAATGGCATTTGATAACTTGATGATTAATATTCAAAAAAGAGAAGCCAGACTGAATAATCAGGTATTGGATTTGACAAATACAGAATTTGATATCCTGACATTTCTTATAGAAAATAGACTCCATCCTATCTCAAGAGAAGCGATTGCCAATACTATCAATGCTATTCATGAAGATAGCTTATTGCGGAGTATTGACACGCACGTAAGGAATCTGAGAGCAAAATTAAATGATAATGCCAAAGAACCCAAGTTTATTCAGTCTGTCTGGGGGATAGGGTATAAATTTTGTCTATAAGAAGTCTTCGTGTAAAATTTAGCATTCTTTTTGGAATGGCATTTTTATTTGTGATTAGTTTGTGGTATCAAACAGATAAAATTATTGTAGAGAAGCAAACCGAACGAGCAAAAAATGAAACAATGCTTTTTATCCAAAGTATTTTGCCTAATTATACTACAGGGAATTTGAGCGCTGTTTTGCTTGCAGTCAAAAAATTTGGTTACACGCGTTTATTTTTAATGCCCCGATACTACAAGGTGATTGAAACAAAAAATGATGATATGTTGGGTGTAGAAATATTTCGTACAGGGCAAAAAATAGGTTTTGGTATTAATTATTTTGGAGATAATTTTATCGTGGTAAAAAATATAGAATCAGATTTTTGGGAAGAGAATCGATTAAAAGTATTTTTTCTTCCCATTATGCTTATTTTAACTGTTCTTTATCTGATCTCTTTTACTTTATTGAATCCACTCAATAAGCTTAGTTGCGCCATTAAAGAATTTGCAAAAGGAAAATACGATTCAAGTCTTACTACAACTCGCAAAGATGAAATTGGAGATTTGATTAGAGCGTTTAATTTTATGGGAGATAAGATTTTTAAAATGCTTAAAAGTCGAGAGCTTATTCTTAGAAATATTGGTCATGAGCTTAAGACTCCCTTGGCAAAAATGAAGCTTATTTTGGCTTTGAAAAAAGATAAAACCAAAGAATTAAGGAAACTCGAAGGCTACGTAAGGGATATGCAAAAGATTTCAGATAATATGCTTGAATTTGAGCGTGTCAATAGTGGCAATATTGTTATTGCCAATGAGGAATTTTTGAGTGAGACTTTGGTATTTGAGGCTTTGGGAAGTTTTGGAGACGAGGAGGATAGAATCCATATCAATTTTGGTAAAAATTTTACCATAAAAGGCGACTTGAGATTATTGTCTGTAGCAGTCAAAAATCTTTTAGAAAATGCATTGAAATACACAGCAGATAATCAGATATTTATTGAGTGTATTGCAAATAAAATTGTTATCAAAAATAAAGGGGAAGCCCTAGAGCATCAAATCAGTTATTATTTAGAGCCTTTTTGCAGGGATATTTCTCACAACGCTATTAGTGGTCATGGATTAGGACTTTCGATTGTAAATGAAATTTTATCTTTACATGCTTATGGCTTGGAATACAATTATGAGGAAGGTTATCATATTTTTAGAATTTGTTTTTAGTTTTGTCAATCAAACACCCAATAAGAGTTTTGATTTAAGTATATTTTGATAATAAATATTATAGTATTTAAAAGTAATTTTTAAATAAGATCCTGAGATTTCAACGCTGAAGGAAAAAATTTGCGATTAATAAATATTATTTTCAAAAACAAAATTCAATTGCAAAATGAGCTGGAAAGTTATCAAATCAAAGCAGGCGGACAAGAGAAGTATTTTATTCAAATTTTTGGTTCTTTTGGTAAGGAATTGTCCCAATATTTGGTTGATCTTCTTAATGAGCAACTTCCCGGATGTGAAATATTGCTTGCTTCGTGTTCTTATCAAATTGCTGAATCTAAAGTATCCGAAAATCAGATTTGTCTGGGAATTTCATGTTTTTTGCATTCTGAAGTGAAAACAAGCTACTTTTCAAGTCATTTAGATGAGTCTCAAATGGCTCATGAACTCTTCAAAAACTTTATCACTCCAAGAACGAAACTTTTAGTTGTTTTTATTGAATATTTTAGTATTTCAGGCGAAAAATTTTTGAATGAGATTTATCAATTAGCCCCTAATTTGATTGTGTGTGGGGGAAAAGCCAGCGGGAGTGATATGCATGCAGTGCGGACGTTAATTGGTAATACCAAGGGCATTTATACCAATGGAATTGTCTGCGCTACGATTGATTCAGATACTTTAAATGTGCAAAATAGCCATATTTTTGGTTGGCGTGCTATTGGTTTAGATCTCAAAGTTACAAAATCACATAAAAATATTATTTATGAAATCAACAATACCCCTATTAAAGAAATTTATCGTCAATATTTAGGAGATAGTATTGCCAATAACCTCGAAAAAGAAGGCTGGGATTTTCCTTTTGTTTTTGAAGATAGGGAAGGGAATTTGATAGGCAGGGTTTTGGATAAAATCAATGATGATGGGAGCATTGCTTATTTAGGTGAAATTCCTGAGGGCAGTCATGTAAAATTTTCTTTTGGTCTGCTTGGTAATGTAAAAAAAGATCTTTTTGAAGAAGATCTAAATCGTCCCAGAAGACCCCAAGCAATTTATATGTATTCTTGTATTGGCAGAATACTATTTTTGGGAACAGAAGGGATCAATCAGCTTTTGAGTATTTTTACAGATATTAATACGGCATGCGGATTTTTCACTTTTGGCGAGGTTTATCATTTCAATCATTCAAATGTGATTTTGAACCTCACAAATACACGTATTATTTTGAGTGAAGAAAAATTTGATCTCAAACCTAAAGAAAAGTATTTGGATTTGGTTTGGAGTAAAGAATCTGTTATTTTAAATGCTGTAACACATTTGCTGGAAGTTACTTCCAGAGAACTTGATGCTACGACCACTTCGCTTAAAAGTTATCGTGATCTTTTGATTGAGGCTACCCAACATCTTGAAACTGATAAGGATTTGAATATTACTTATGTGAATGATAGGATATGTAAAGTTTCAGGTTGGACCAGAGAACAAGCAATAGGTAGGAGTGCTTTGGAATTTTTGGATGAAGAAATGGCTCAATATACAATTAATGAGGTTGTGCCTACACTCCAGAAATATGGTGTTTGGAGTGGAAAAATGAGCCATATAAAATCTGATGGAAGTATTTATTATGTAAATGCTTTTATTAAGGCTATTTTTGACAAAGATCATCAGGTTACTTCTTATATAGTTGGTGAGGTTGATAGGACTGATGAGGAAATGAGGCAAAGAAAGCTTGAAAAAGATGTGAAATTTTTGCAATATTCAGAAGAAGAAAAGCAATATCTTTTAAAGCAATATGAAGATTTAATAGATAAAAATCAAAGCCTTTTTAGGTTGGATTTGAATCGTAATTTTATTTATGCTAATGATACATTTTTGGAGATTTCCGGATTTAAATTAGAAGATATTATAGGGAGAAATATTTATGAGTTTTTGACCAAAGCCCAGAGTGAGCAATTCTTGAAAATTGGCAAAGCGCTGAATGAAAAAGGTATCTATAAGGGCATTATTGAACACAATAGAGCAGATAAAACGCATTTTTATATCAATAGTGTAGGGGTTTATATCCGTAATCTTGAAGGAAATCCTATTGAGATCATGGCAGTAGGGAATGATATTACTAAAATTATTGAATTTCAAAAAGAAATCGAAAGTGTCCAAAGAGATATTATCGTTGCTATGGGAACAATTTGTGAGGGCAAAAGTAGAGAAACAGGCAATCATATCAAAAGAGTGGCAAAATATTCTAAATTGCTTGCCAAACTTTATGGTTGCACCCCAGAAGAACAAAAATTAATAGAAATTGCTTCTCCGATGCATGATATAGGAAAAATAGGAATCCCTGATTTGATTTTGAATAAACCGGGCAAACTTACTCCTGAAGAATTTGAAATAATGAAGACTCACACGACCATTGGAGAAAATATGCTTAAGGGTTCTAATCGTTTGATTCTGGAAACTGCTTCTCAAATTGCAGGGAGTCATCATGAATGGTGGGCAGGAGGAGGCTACCCTAAGAATATTAAAGGTGATGTTATACCTCTTTTTGGTAGAATTACAGCTGTTGTAGATGTATTTGATGCCATTAGTAATGATAGATGTTATAAAAAAGCTTGGCCACTTCCTGAAGTCATTGAATATATCAAGAATCTCAAAGGCAAGCAATTTCAACCTGAATTGGTTGATTTGCTTTTAGGACATATGGATGAATTTTTAGCCATCAGCAATAAATATAAGGATTAAAAATGGATATTTGTTTGCGCTTTTGGATCAAAGAAGAGAATAAAAATTTTTTAGGTAAAGGCAGAGTAGAGTTGCTTGAGCATATCAAAGCGAGCGGTTCTATTTCAAAAGCGGCAAAGACAATGAAAATGAGTTATAAAGCAGCATGGGATAGTATTGATAGCATGAATCATCTTATTCAGGGAAATATAGTAGAGAGCATAAGTGGTGGTAAAGGGGGTGGGGGAACTATCGTTACCCCACAGGGTGAAAAAGCTATTGTAGTTTTTAAAAAACTTGAAAAAATGCTTTATGGATTAGAAGATTTACTTGGGGATTCACAAAATTTAGATGAATTAGAAAAAAATATCGCCTTTTTGGAAGCAAAACTTTTTAATTAATTTATTCGTTATATAAAATATTATATAATGAATAAAACAAAAAGGAATAAGTTGTGAAAAAATTATTATGGATATTGTGTTTGATAGGGGGGATATTATTGGGTAGAGAGGCTAATATTGCTGCTGCTGCAAATCTCCGGTACGTCTTAAACGAATTACAAAAAGAGTTTTCCTCTAGCCATGCAAATGATAAGCTTCAAATAAGTTATTCTTCATCGGGCAAGGCTTACACGCAGATCATACAAGGAGCTCCTATTGATTTGTTCGTTTCTGCCGATGAAGAATTTCCTCAAAAACTTTATGCACAAGGCAAAGCCCCTCAAAAAGAACAAATATACGCACAAGGAGTGCTTGTGCTTTGGAGTGCAAATCCGGAAATTAAAATAACATCTCTAGAGATTCTTACAAGTCCAAATATCAAGCATGTTGCTATCCCGAACCCAAAATTAGCCCCCTATGGAAGGGCAGCTCAAGAAGTCCTGGAAAAAATCAATCTTGATAAAACACTCGCTTTTAAACTTATCAATGCCACTTCTATTTCCCAAGCCCATCAATTTGTCGCAACAAGAAGCGCAGAATTGGGTTTTGGCGCTTTTTCTCTCATTGATAAGGCAGATAAAAAAGTCAGTTATTATATAGTTGATAAATCTCTTTATGCTCCAATCAATCAAGCATTAGTTTTGACAAATTATGGCAAGAATAATACCCTGGCCAAAGAATTTAAAGATTTTATCTTAAGTCCCAAAGCAAAAAAAATATTTGAAAAATATGGTTATATTGTGAATGAATAAAATTCCCTGCATAATTAAAAAGATTTTATATGATGAAGGGATTGCGTTTGTGCGCTTAGAGTTTAGAGAACATTTTTTGAGTGCAATGCTTTTAGAAGGGAACCATCAATTAAAAGAGGGAAGTAGAGCGCAAGCTATTTTTAAAGAAACTGAAGTGATGGTTTGTGATAAAGAATATTTTAAAATAAGCGCTAGAAATCGTTTTGTTTCAAAAGTTTTGAGAATAGAGATGGGGCAGGCTATTGCTAGAATTATTTTTGAGTTTGAGGGGTTAGAGATTGCCTCTTTGATTTCTTTAGAAGCATGCAAAGAGCTTGGTATAGAGAAAAATAAGGTTTTTCAGTGGTTTGTAAAATCTTCAGAAGTGATGCTTGAATATGATTGATGCAGAATTTTTCGAAACTATGCGTTTAACCTTTGGTTTAGCCTTGATTACTACGATTATTTTACTGCCTGTTGGAGTTATTGTGGGGAATTATTTGGCTTTTGGGAAAGGGATTTTAAGAGTTTTGTTAGAGACTTTGACATGGATGCCTTTAATCCTCCCTCCAACGGTTTTGGGATTTTATTTATTACTGGCCTTTTCGCCAAACTATGGGCTAGGTGCTTTTTTGCAAAATTATTTAGGGATCAAGCTGGTTTTTAATTTTTGGGGACTGGTATTTGGGAGTGTGATTTTTTCTTTTCCTTTTATGATCAATCCTCTTAAAAATGCCCTTATTTCTCTCCCGCCTTCTTTAAAAGAAGCGAGTCAAACATTAGGAAAGGGCAAGGTTTATACGTTATTATTCGTGCTTTTACCTAATATTAGAGCGAGTATTTTGATGGCAATAGTTACGACTTTTGCTCATACAGTAGGGGAATTTGGTATGGTTATGATGATAGGGGGGGATATACCGGGAGAGACAAGAGTGGCAAGCATTGCTATTTATACTCAATCAGAAGCGACCAATTATACTCTTGCCAATCAGTATGCCCTCACTCTTTGTATTATTAGCTTTACATTACTTTTTATAGTGCTTTTTATTCACAAAAAGATGAATAATAAAGGGATTTTATGATTGTGCTTGATTTTGAAAAGAAACTTTATGGCACTCAGGGGGAATTTGTTTTGAGGGTTCAGGCTTGTTTTCCTATGGGGGAATTTATTTCTATATTTGGCAAATCAGGAGTGGGCAAAACAACAATTTTACGTATTTTATCCGGGCTTGAGACTCCCAATAAGGGCAAAATAATTGTTGGAGATAAAGTTTATTTTGATTCTGAAAAAAATATCAACCTGGATGTGCAAAAAAGAAAAATCGGTTTTGTTTTTCAAGATTATGCTCTTTTTCCTCATTTGAATGTCTATAAAAACATTACTTTTGGCAAAAATAACCAAGCAGATGTTGATAAAATTATTTCTTTAATGGAATTAGAGCCTTTTTGCCAAAAAAAGATTTCTATGCTTTCCGGTGGGCAAGCTCAAAGGGTAGCTATAGCTAGGGCATTGGCAAGTTCTCCGGATATTTTGCTTTTAGATGAACCCTTAAGCGCTATTGATGGGGAGTTACGATTGAAACTTCAGGTTGAATTAAAAAATTTAAGCAAACATTTTGGAGTAAGTAGTTTTTTAGTTAGCCATGATTTGGGAGAAGTTTTTAGGCTTTCTGATCGTGTTATTTGTATAGAAAATGGCAAAATAAGTAAAATTGGCACGCCTGATGAAGTATTTGTAAATAAGCATTTGAGTGGAAGAATTCAAATAAGTGGAGAAATACTTAAAATCACTAAAAGTTCTATTGTTTGTATTGCAGATGTTTTAATTCATCATGCTATTATTAGAGTTATTCTTTCCGGTGATGAAGCCAAAAAGTTTAAAGTAGGCGATTGCGTAGGAGTTATAACAAAGGCTTTTAACCCTTCTCTTGTTATGTTATAAAATTGGCACAAATTTTGCTTGAATTGTGAAACAATATTTTAAAAGGATGTTTTTATGACAAGAAGGTTATTGAATAATTCAGCTTTTTTAGTAGCGAGTATCGGATTAGCAGGATGTAATTCATTGCTAACTCCCTCATCTGATGATACAAGCTTGATCCCTCCATCAGCAGTATATCAACCCGGTGGCATTCAAGCTCCTATTTATCCCCCCACAGGGTTTAGCAATCCCAATCTCAATGCAGGCAATCTGCAACCCAGACGCGATTATGAAGTCCCTTTGCCTGATACGCGTTTTGATAATTCAAATGATTCAATTGCACCTAAAAATGCCGATCCAATGATTCCAAATACGCCAATCTTAACGCCTACAAATGTGATTGAATTAAGCGCTGTGGGTATGGGTGTTGCTCCGGAATCAACTATTTCTCCTTCACAAGCTTTGGCATTAGCAAAACGCGCAGCTATTGTAGATGCTTACAGACAATTAGGTGAAAAAATGTATGGTATTCGTGTAAATGCTCAAGATACTGTTCGAGATATGGTTTTGCAAAATTCTACTGTTAAAACAAAAGTACAAGCCCTTATCCGTAACGCAGAAATTACAGAGACTGTGTATAAAGATGGCTTATGCCAAGTAAGCATGGAGCTTAAACTTGATGGGAGAGTGTGGTATCGTGCATTAAGTGGTGGTCGCGGTTAAAAATGTGCCTTCATAAAACATTCATGAATAAACTTATCCTATTTTTATGGATAGGTTTTATTTGTTTTTTTCTTGCATCTTGCGCTTCTATGGAGAAAATCTTTCTCAATCAGCCTCTCAAAGAAGACAAAACCGGGCAATCTCAACCTGAGGTAAAGCCTGCAAAATTTAAGCTTGTCTATATCAAAACAGCTATGTTACGCTATTATGATTATGGTATTTTGGATGTTAAACCCAAAGAAATTAAGTTAGAGCTTTTTAAATTAGGCAGAAGCATAGGGAGTATTCGTATCACACATTCTGAAATTTGTTTTTTAAGCGATTGTGCCCCTAAATGGCCTGCAGCTAAGAATTTTTTTGGCAAGGTGAGTTATGGGGATTTGTTTGATGATATTTTGCTCCAAAAAGATATATTTGGAGGTATTGGCAAGCAAGTGGGTCCTGATGGAATAATGATTCAGAGATTCCAAAAAAGCGGAGAAATTATTTTTTATGAGAGGAAGCCCGGACATACGTTATTTCGCAATATGAGCACAGGCGTGGCAATCTCAATTGATGATTATAATTCTGCGGATGATCAAATAGACCAACCAAATAATCCTTAACCTCTTTATTTATCTAATAAAATTTGAAGTTTTAACGATATTCAGATAAAATAATGCTTTAATCCTGTTGTATATGCAACAATATAATATGGTAGATAATGAAGAAGATTTTGTGGGTTTTGTTAATGTCCTCTTTTGCTTTTGGAAATGGATTTAAAATCCAAGAGCAAAGCCTGAATGCCACTGCGCTAAGTTCGGCATATGTTGCAGGTGCCGGAGGGGCAGATGCAAGTTATTATAACCCTGCAAATATGGGATTTAAAAATGATTGGGGTGAAAATAAAAGTGAGTTTGAGATTGCCACCTCACTCATTACAATTCCGGGATTTAAATTTAATGTGCCTACGACAAATCAAGGACTAAGATCGAAAACTGTTGTGCAATTAAAAGGACTGGCAAGTGTTGCAGGATCTCAGACTGTGAATATAGATCATATGGATCCTGATCCTCAAGTTGTTTTTGGTTCAACTGAGGTTACCAATTTCATTTTGCCTAAATTTTTTTATAAATCTCGCACGCACAATGGACTTACTTTTGGAGCAAGCTTTATTGCCCCTTCAGGATTGGCAATGAATTGGGCAGATAAGGGTGGGGAGTTTTTGCAAGATGTATTTATTATGATGATTGAGTTTGCTCCAAGTGTGAGTTATACAATTGGCGATCGTTTCTCAGTAGGGTTTGCCCCAAGATTTTTGTATGCAATGGGGAGTTTCAACAATGTTGTTTATGTGCCCATGCGTTGGAAAGATGGACAAAAACCTGCCGGCACAGGAAGCACTTGTACAGATTCCGTAAATTCTTGTATTGAGCTTACCGGATCAGACTTTGACAAATTAGGAAGCAATAATGATGAACGTTTGGCTGCATTGCAAGCTACCGGATTAATGACTTCAAGCCAAGTAACAATGTTGAAGGGGTTATTGGATGCCGGGAATGTTACCGGGGGGCTATTTGGCACATTGCCCAAAAGTCTCAAAGATGTTATAGCCACTTCTACAACAACAATGTATGGTTCTTCAAAAGTTTATCAAAAATCTCAAGGAAAGGCTGTTTCGGCAGGTTATCGTTTATCTGCATCTTTGAGAGTATTTGATAACGGTATGTTTTCGGTGGTATATAACTCTCCGGTGAAATTCAACATGAAAGGGGATTTGTCAGCTACTACTTATATTGGTGGGACAATAGGGAATGTTCTTACTGAAACAACTCTTGATATTGCTGTAACAGTCCCTGAAATTTTGAGTGTTGCTTATGCTCAGACATTTTTTAAAAATCATTTGCGAATAGAAGGCGTATATGAAAGGACTTTTTGGAGTAGGGGAAGTAAATTTTTAGTAACTCCTGATTTTGCTAATGCTACTTATACGGGATTGAGTGGTTTAGTAGCCAATAAAGGTTTATTTACCAATAAAAAACTTGCAAGTATGGTTGGATTGGCTGATTTTGCCGGTGTGATGAATATGGGGGCAGGTTGGAGGGATACGAATACTTATCGTTTGGGTGTTACTTATATGGGCAAGGCTTTGCGTTTGATGGGTTCTTTGGCTTATGATGAAGCTCCCAGCCCTCAAGACAAGATAGGAATCCCTGATTCGGATGGATATATGATAGGGGTTGGAGCAAAATATAATTTCAGAGGTTTTGACTTGGGGATAGCTTATTCAGTAACTTTCAAAGACAATAGACGCAGCATGTATCAATCTGATGGACTTGGACAATTAAAAATTGCTACAATGAGCTTAGGCTATCGTTGGTAAGGGGAATAAATGGGGCACATAATTAATGGTAAAACAATTTTAATTACAGGGGGAACAGGTAGTTTTGGAAAGAAATTTGTCCAAACAATTTTAGAAAACCATGAACCTAAAAAAATTATTATTTATAGTCGTGATGAATTGAAACAATACGAAATGGCGAATATTTTTAATGATAAAAGAATGCGATATTTTATTGGAGATGTCAGGGATAAGGAGAGATTAGAGAGTGCTTTAAGAGGAGTAGATATTTGTATCCATGCTGCTGCACTCAAACATGTTCCTATTGCTGAATACAACCCAATGGAATGTATCAAGACTAATATACAAGGTGCCGGCAATGTTATTAATGCAGCTTTGGTCAATGGTGTGGAGCATGTTGTTGCCCTAAGCACCGATAAAGCAGCCAATCCCATCAATCTCTATGGGGCGACCAAACTTTGTAGTGATAAACTTTTTGTAACTGCTAATAACATCAAGGGTGCGCAAAAGTCTAAATTTAGCGTAGTGCGTTATGGTAATGTTGTAGGGAGTAGAGGGAGTGTTATTCCTTTTTTTAAACGTTTGATTGCGCAGGGAGCAAAAGAGCTTCCAATCACTGATGAAAGAATGACGCGTTTTTGGATTACCCTTGATGAAGGTGTTCATTTTGTGCTTCAAAGCTTAGAGCGAATGTATGGAGGGGAAATTTTTGTTCCTAAAATTCCCAGTATGAAAATCATTGATCTAGCCCATGCCCTAGCCCCACATCTTCAAATCAAAATCATAGGGATTAGACCGGGTGAAAAACTTCATGAAGTGATGATTCCCAAAGATGATTCGCATTTGACTTTAGAGTTTGAAAAGTTTTTTATCCTTACCCCGACGATTAATTTTCAAACACCTGTTAATTATGCCCAAACTCTTAAGGGTGAGGTAGGTAAAAGCGTGTCAGAAGGATTTGAATACAGTAGTGATGGGAATAAATATTGGCTTGATGAACAAACCATTTTAAAAATGAGTTCCGGTATATCCTTTTAGACAAAGGAGGAGATATGCAAGATTTAGAGTTGATAAACAATAAGAATATCTTATTGCTAGTTAGTGGTTCTATAGCAGCCTATAAAGCACTTGAGATTGCAAGCGCTTTGAAAAAATCAGGGGCAAATGTGCGTGTAGTTATGAGTGAGGAAGCTAAAAAGTTTATCACTCCTTTATCTTTTGAGGCATTGGTGCATACACGAGTTTTGCATGCAGCAACTGAAAATTGGGTAAATACTCCTAACGAAATATCTTGTAATCACATTGCTTATGCAAGATGGGCAGATATGGCTTTGTTAGCTCCGGCTACAGCTAATACGTTAGCAAAAATAGCCTCAGGGATTGGGGACAATCTTGTCTTAACCACCCTTTTGGCGTGCAATGTTCCTAAAATTGTTGCTCCTGCAATGAATACAATAATGTTTGAAGCACCTCAAATTCAAGAAGCTATCACTAAGATATTAGGACTTGGATTTGATGTGATTGCCCCCAGAGTTTCTCTTTTGGCTTGTGATACTTATGGTAAAGGGGCAATGGAGAATGTTTGTGAAATTGTTTTTAGAGTATGTAGAGAATTAAGAAAAAATTCTTTTTGGAAAGATAAAGAAGTCATTATTACAGGGGGCGGGAGTATTGAAAATATTGATTGTGTACGTTATCTTTCTAATTATTCCAGCGGGCTTCAAGCGAGTTATTTGGCTATAGCATTGTATATTTTAGGAGCAAAAGTAAGTTTAATTGCTTCTGTTTTTCCTATAGAATTGCCTTTAGGGATAGAATGTATATATGTTAAAAGTGCCGGTTCTTATTTGGAAGCTATACATTCAAAAACCCCCACTAAAGGGAGGGCATTTTTATTTATGGCCGCAGCTATTAGTGATTACACTCCCATAGATCCTGCAAATACCAAGCTTAAAAAAGATGAAATTGGATTAGAATGGAAAATAGAGTGCCAAAAAAATATTGATGTTCTTCAAGAGATCGATTCTCCCAATATTTTTAAAATCGGGTTTAAGGCTGAATGTGATCATGCAAATGCATCCCATAGCGCCAGAAAGTTACTTGAAAAGACACAAGATGGAGGTAAGGGTTGTGAAGTGGTATGCCTCAATATTATTGGAAATCATAATCCTTTTGGTGCGCAAGAAAACGAAATGATGTTTTTTTCCAAAAATGCAACACGTCATACAGGATTAAAATCAAAACTTGAGATTAGTTTTGAAATAGCTGATTTTGTCCAAAATTTATTATGCTAGAACATATTGTTTCTTTAGAGCGTCTTTATAATTCTATAGGGAAAATAAATAATATTACTGAATTTAACGCAGCTTTGCCTATAATAATCAAAGTACTTTCAAAAATAAAATCAGGAGAATACCTTTTAAAAATTGGCAATACCACCATTGAGACCAAAAGCCAAAAAGATCTTTTAAGCGGGCAAAGATATTGGGCTAATATGTCCAGGAATGCAGCAGGGGCAATTGTTCTCTCTAATCTCACCCATCTGCCCAAAATGTTTGAAATGATTGAAAAAAGTCCTTTAAAATTAAATTTAAAAGATTTAGAAAAAATTCTCAAAAATTCTCAAACCGATGGTTTGAGGGAATATAGGGATTTTTTGTTAGATAAATTGAGTGATGCCCAAAATAAATATGAATTTTTAAATTTAGGGAATTTGCTTTTTTCACTCCATAAGGGCGTGATTTCTTTTGTTATTTCGCACAAATATCACGAAGCTTTTGTGCAAATAAAGCCTTCAAAAATAAAAAAACAAAGTTTAGATTTTTATGCAATTTATTCTAATTTAGGATCTATAAAAGGTAAAATTTATTTATCAGATAAAGGTATGGGGGCAAATATTTATGTGTTATATGAAAGTGTCAAAAAAATACTAGAGACAAATAAAGACATATTAAAGGGATTTTTTTCTATCAATATATCCAAAATTGAAAAAATAGATCCCTTGTTTGAATTTGAAGAGAGTCTTTTAGACATTAAAGGTTAATTATATATTTATTTTATATTATTAACTGATTATAAAATTTATTTAAATTATATTTTATTTTTGAGTTATAAGTGTTTTGAAAATCATCAGAGTAAGGTAATTGAGAATACCAAATTTTTATATTTTGTATGTGGTTTGTAGAAATAGGATCTCTACTTTTGATTTAAAATCCTTTATTAACAATAATTCTTGATTGCTTTAAGATAAAAAGGCAATAATACAAGTATATTAATTTTATTATTAATATTTTATTGAAATTATATGGGTATCAAATCTCATATTAATATATTTATTTAAAATTACACAAAAATATTCTCTAATCTTTATTTTATAAAATAAAGATTAGAATTTTTTACATATGAGCAATCATCACATCTCCAAATTCAGAGCATTTAACTTCTTTTGCTCCTTCCATTAATCTGGCAAAATCATAAGTAACTTTTTTGGATTCAATAGCTTTTTTCATTGATGAAACAACTAAATCTGCTGCCTCAATCCAACCCATATAACGCAACATCATTTCGGCGCTTAAAATAAGCGATCCCGGATTTACCTTGTCTTTTCGGGCATATTTTGGAGCAGTGCCATGAGTGGCTTCAAACATTGCAACACTATCATTGAGATTTGCTCCGGGAGCAATGCCAATGCCTCCTACCATTGCTGCGAGTGCATCTGAGATATAATCACCATTGAGATTCATTGTGGCAATGACATCATATTCGGCAGGACGTAAAAGAATTTGTTGCAAAAAGGCATCTGCAATGACATCTTTGATGATGATTTCTTTGCCGGATTTGGGATTTTTGAATTTGCACCAAGGACCCCCATCAATTTCAATAGCTCCAAATTCTTTTTTGGCAAGTCCATAGCCCCATTTCATAAATGCCCCTTCGGTAAATTTCATAATATTTCCCTTATGGACAATTGTAACTGAAGCTCTATCATTATCAATGGCATATTCAATAGCCTTGCGAACAAGACGTTCTGTCCCTTCTTTGCTCGTAGGTTTAATGCCAATACCACTTGTTTGAGGAAAACGAATTTTGGTTACTTTCATTTCATTTTGTAAGAAATGAATAATTTTTTCTGCTTCGGGGGTGCCTTGTGCAAACTCAATCCCTGCATAAATATCTTCGCTATTTTCTCGAAAAATGACCATATCTACTTTGTTGGGTTCTTTGACAGGGCTTGGGCTACCATACCATCTGACAGGGCGAAGACAAACATATAAATCCATCATTTGACGCAAAGCCACATTCAGAGATCGAAAACCCTCTCCTACCGGGGTAGTAAGGGGACCTTTGATAGACACTTTGAAATAATTAATAGCATCAATTGTATCCGGCAAAAGCCATTGTTCCATTGGACTTAGTGAGCTTTCATTTTTGAATTTGTTAAAACACTTCTCTCCTGTATAAACCTCATACCAAGAGATTTTTTTGTCATCTTTATAAGCTTTTTTAACTGCAGCATTGATGACTTTTATCATTGTAGGTGTTATATCTACTCCAATGCCATCTCCCTCTATGTAGGGGATGATTGGATTGTTAGGGACGTTTAGCTTGCCTTCTTTGGTGAGAGTAATTGCTTGGCCGCTTTGTGGTAATTCTAAAAACTTTGGATTATAACCATTAAATTTTGACATTCTATTATCTCCTTTGAATGTATTTTTAGATAGGATAGTTTAGCATTAAAAGATAAAAATGTACGAATATAATATTATGTTGATTTATTTTAAGAGTTTGTGTGTAAAATAGTGCTTTATAAGAGTAAGATATTTGAATGATAAAAAACAAAAATTTACAGAGAAAGGCAATCAAATGGGAACAATAACTTTAATCAATAATGAGACAAATCAAAAATTTGATTTTAATATTATTGATTGCACACGCGGTCCTAAAGCAGTTGATTTTTCAAAATTATTTGAAACCACAGGTATATTTTCATATGATCCGGGATATGGTTCTACAGCAGGGTGTGAATCTACTATTAGTTATATAGATGGCAAAAAGGGGGAATTGCTTTATAAGGGGCATCCAATTGAAGAGTTGGTCAAACAATATCAATTTACTGATGTTTGCAAACTTTTAATCAGCGATGAATTACCCAAAAATGCACAAGAATCTCTTGGATTTGATTTGGAATTAAGGCATCGGAGTTTTTTGCATGAAGGGTTGATCAATCTTTTTTCAGCCTTTCCTGATGGCGCACACCCTATGGCAACTTTATCTTCTGCTGTCTCTGTGCTTGCAACATTGTATTTTGATCATAAAGATATGGAAGATGAAGATGATTATCAAACAATGGCACGCAGAATTATTGCCAAAATCCCTACAATGGTAGCATTTTGTTATCGCAATGCTGTGGGGGCACCTTTTGTTTATCCTGATATTGAGCGTTCTTATGTGGAGAATTTTCTTTATATGTTGCGTGCATATCCTCATGGGAGACTCAAGCAAACTTTAAACGGGAAAGAAGAAATTACAGATTTAGAAGTCCAAGCGCTGGATAAAATCCTGACATTGCATGCCGATCATGGACAAAATGCTTCTACAACAACAGTTAGAAATGTTGCTTCTACAGGCGTGCATCCTTATGCTGCTATTAGCGCAGGAATTTCTGCTTTATGGGGACCTGCACATGGGGGCGCAAACGAAAAAGTGCTCAAACAGCTTAATGCAATTGCTGATATAAAAAATGTAGATAAGTTTATTGCAAGAGCTAAAGACAAGAATGATCCTTTTAGATTAATGGGTTTTGGGCATAGGGTCTATAAAAATTATGATCCTCGCGCAAAGGTTCTCAAAAATCTTAAAGATGAATTAGACAAAAAAGGCATTAGGATGGATGCTCACTTAAATGAAATAGCTCAAAAAGTTGAGGAAGTTGCCTTGCATGATCCCTATTTTATAGAGAAAAATTTATATCCTAATGTGGATTTTTACTCCGGAATTATCTTGACAGCCTTAAAAATCCCTGTCCAGCTTTTTACTCCTATATTTGTTATTGGAAGAATGCCCGGTTGGTGTGCGCAGCTTTTAGAACATATTAAAAATCCACATGCAAGAATTACTCGTCCCAGACAGGTTTATATTGGAAAATGAATTTAGATTTTAAAATTATTGATAGGATTGTTATAAAAACTTAGATGAAGGGGGAGTCATGAAATTTTTAAGGCAAACAAGTGGATTTGTAGGTAAAAATATTGCTGTTATTGTGATTATTTTTGCTGCATTGGCATTATTTTTTCCACAAAATTTTAATTTTATTAATCCGGGTCTTATTGCTCCATTGCTTGGTGTGATTATGTTTGGGATGGGGCTTACAATTAGGCTTGATGATTTTAAAATACTTTTTTTCAGACCCAAGGAAGTCATTATTGGCGTTTTGGCGCAATTCATCGTGATGCCATTGTTGGCTTTTGTGCTTGTGAAGATATTTCATTTATCTCCGGATCTTGCTATTGGTGTGATTTTGGTAGGCACAAGTCCGGGCGGGACGAGTTCTAATGTGATTACATATCTTTCAAAAGGAGATGTAAGCCTTTCAGTTGCTATTACGAGTTGCACAACGTTGTTAGCTCCTATCATGACACCTTTATTGACTTATTTTCTTGCAGGAGAGAGCATTGAAGTAAATATTTTTAGTATGTTTTTAAGTATTATCCAAATAATTATTATACCTATATTTTTAGGCATAATTGTTCATAAGTTTTTACCTAAAATTGCCAATTCTATTCAAGATATTTTGCCATTAATTTCAACTATAGGCATCGTTGCTATCATTATTTCTATCGTGAGTGCAAATGCTTCAAAAATTTTAATCAGTAGTTTTGTAATCATATCAATTGTCATTTTGCATAATATTTTTGGATATTTAATTGGATTTTTAATAGGTAAAGTTACAAGGCAACCTTTGGCTAAAATAAAGGCACTTTCTATTGAAGTAGGGATGCAAAATTCAGGACTTGCAGCTTCTTTAGCGATAACACATTTTGCTATATATCCTCTTGCTGCAGTTCCGGCAGTAATTTTTAGCGTATGGCATAATATATCCGGGGGTATTTTGGCCGGTATTTATTCAAGAATGAAAAATACTCCCCATGAATAGATATTTCAAGTTTAAAAAATAAATATATTTTTAAATATATGATATAATTTCAATACAAACTAAAAAAAGGAGTTGTAATGAAAGAGATACTTAGGTTGCATGCAAGATATAATAAAAATGCAAATAAAGGGATGATAGAGTGTCTTAAAAAATTAAGCCCCGGTGAATTTAATAAAGATGTGGAGCTTTATTATAAATCTATAGCCGGAGCTTTTGAACATGCCTTAGCTTTAGATGCTCTTGTTTTTGGTAATGTTTATGCAAAATACAGCATAAAACCATTGGATAACAAATCAATTGTTTCTATTGCCGGTCCTAATATGACTATCAATGAACCTATCAAATCAGACATGGATAAATTATTTCAAGCAAGGATAAAAGTAGATGATTTCATTGTTGAATTAATCGAAAATATTGATGATTTTTCTAAAGTTGAGGTTTTGGAATTTCCTGGAATTAAATTTGAAAAACCTATTTATCAGCTTTTAATTTCCATTCTTACTCATGATACTCATCATAGGGGACAAATTGCCGGAGCATTAGATAGGATGAAAATTGAAAATGACTTCAATGGAATGTTAGGGGTTTAGTGCGTCCGATATATTTTTTCTGGATTGTTTTTGCCATCAGTGTTTATTGGATGGCTTATTTATACCAAGATTTTTTAATGAATCTTTTGATAGCGGGACTTTTGTGTGTCGCTACTTTTTGGCTCAAAGATTTTTTTGGGCGTTATATTAAAAATGAGATTTTAAATTCTTTTTGCTGTGTGATTGTGCTTTTGGCTTTTTTGATTGTGCCCCTTTATTTTGTGGGGCACAGGAGTATCGGGTTTATTGTTGGGCTTGATATGGATAGTTTTTCTTCTTTTGTTGATAAAACAAAGCAATTCATTATCGGTATTTTTGAATATTTTCCTGTTTTAAGTTCCGGTATCAAAAAATCTCTTGCAAATATTTCTGCTCAATCTATCATGACTTATGCAATTCATTTTAGTAGCTATATTGGCAAATATAGTTTGAGTTTTTTAATCAATACCGGTTTTATCGTGGTATTTTTATTTTTCTTTTTTTATTATGGTCGTCGGATTTATAATTATATACTGCAATTATTGCCTTTTGAAATTTCCCAAAGCAAAGCAGTTTTTAGGGAAATAAACGGAGTATTGCGCGTGGTGTTTTTAACTTCTATTATTAATGTTATTTTGCAAGGGTTTGCTTTTGGAATTGCTGTTGTTTGGTTGGGCTATGATGGATTTTTGTTAGGCGTGCTTTATGGATTGACATCTTTGATCCCTGTTATTGGAGGGGCATTATTATGGCTACCTATCGCAGGATATGAGATTTATTTAGGAAATGTTGGCATAGCTATTTTTATTGGCGTGTATTCATTGGTTTTTATAGGATTTGTGATTGATAATCTTATCAAGCCTATTATCATCGCTTTTATTAAACAAAAAATTTTAAAAACTCCTCTGCAAATTAATGAAATTTTGATTTTCTTTTCTATCTTGGCCGGATTTTCTACATTTGGTTTTTGGGGAATTGTTGTGGGACCTACAATTACAGCATTTTTTATCGCATTGCTTAGATTATATCAGAGTAATTTTTCTCATAAAAATCCCTAATGAATGCCATTTAATCCGGATAAATAGAAATTTGAATGCAATGAGTAGAGAGATTAATAAAATTTTGCGTCTTTTAAAGGACGCAAAATTTGTTATCCTGCGGGGATGATTTGGGGGAAAACATAAGCGATAAGAGTAGTAATAATTCCAATAGCAATTACTAGCAAAATAGAATATTTTACAGTGAACCTAAAGAGTTCTGATTCTCTCCCTACAAGTCCAACAGCAGCGCAAGCTACTGCAATACTTTGGGGGCTAATCATCTTGCCTACAACACCTCCTACAGAATTAGCAGCTAAAAATAATACTTCAGGGATTCCTAATTGACGAGCTGTGAGTTGTTGGAGTGAGCCAAAAAGTAGGTTTGAGCTTGTATCGCTTCCTGTCAAAAATACTCCAATCCATCCAATAATGGGTGAAAAGAAAGTAAATGCACTCCCTGTGCTTGCTAAAGCAAGTGCTAGGGTGGCAGATATACCACTATAGTTTGAAATATAAGCAAATGCAAGCACAAGACCAATAGTAAGAATAGGGAATTTCATTTCATTTAATGTTTCTCCAAAGACACTGAGGGCATCTTTGGCTTTTACTCGAAGAATAAAAATGCTAATAATGGCTGCTGCAAAAATAGAAGTTCCTGTAGTTCCAATCAAAGGAAGAGAAAAAATGATTTTTGTAGTGGGTGATTGCCCTTCTACAGCAATAGGAGCAGTTTTTATAATTTTTTCACTAATAGAGTTGAATTCAAAACTAAAAGTTGTAAATGACAATACTCCGCCAGGCTTGAAAAGTTCTTTAAACCAAGGCTGTGTCCAAATTATAATTGTGATAATCAACATGACAAAAGGAGCCCATGCCAACAATACTTTGCAAATATGGTGTTTGGAATGTTGCGTCATATTTTCATTACCATCAGTGCGGAAGATTCTTTTGGGTTGCCAAAATTTTAAGAAAATAGTAGTGGCGATGATTGAGACTATTGCAGAGATAATATCAGGAAGTTCAGGTCCTAAATGGTTGGAGCTGAAAAATTGCACAATTGCAAAAGAGAGCGCAGCTACCAACACAACCGGAAAAGTTTCTTTAATCCCTCGCCATCCGTCCATTAAAAAAACGATAAAGAATGGAATGAATATTGTAAGAGGGGGCAATATACGTCCTGTCATTGCTGAAATATCAAGTGCCGGAACATTCACAACTCCTGCCATTGCAATAATAGGTATGCCTACAGCTCCAAAAGCAACAGGTGCTGTATTGGCAATCATACAAAGACCTGCTGCGTATAAAGGACGCAATCCTAATCCCACGAGAATGGCAGCTGTGATAGCTACCGGACCTCCAAATCCAATAGCGCCTTCTAAAAAAGCTCCAAAACAAAAACCAATAAGAATTACTAAAATTCTATGATCGGGGGTAATTGAAAGAATGCTTTCTCTTAAAATATCAAAATATCCTGATTTGACAGACAATTTATAAAGAAAAATAGCAGCTACAATTATCCAAGCAATTGGCCATAAGCCATATAAAAAGCCATATCCAAAAGCAGAAGCGACCATATCAAAAGGCATTCCATAAATAAAGATTGAAATGAGTGCAGCAAGAACAACGGTTAAAAATCCTGCTACATGACCTTTAAGTTTAAAAATAATTAGTGAAACAAAAAATAATAATATAGGCAAAAAAGCTACAAAAGCACTTAACCAAATATTGTCAAATGGGTTATAAGTTTGCGCATAAACATCATTCATTTATTCTCCTTTGTGTTATTTAAGTTTTTGTTTTTATTGAAAGACAATTTAGTATAACCAAAAGATTTGGGTTGTCATTTATTTTTATAGAGGATAAAAATTGTTTCTTGGACAGATGAGTAATTCTGTATCAAAAATAGTCTGTTTTATAAAAAATCAAAATTGATATTTTGATTTTTTTTATACCTTTTAGGATATATTTATAGGAAATATTAAAAGGAGATAATGTTGAAGGTTTATTTTTTTGCCACTTGTTTGGGTGGAGTCGCTTATAGCAATACCTGTGTTAATGCAATCAAATTATTACAAAAAGAAGGAATAGAAGTAATTTTTAAAAAAGATCAAACATGCTGTGGGCAACCTAGCTATAACTCAGGCTATTATGATGAAAGCGCAGAAGTAGTCCTTTATAATGTAGAGCTTTTTAAGGGAGATTATCCTATTATAGTGCCTAGTGGTTCTTGCGCGGGCATGATGAAGCATGATTATTTGGAATTATTTGAGGGAAAGAGTGAATATCAAAGAATCCGGCAGTTTTCCTCACGCATTTTTGAACTCAGTGAGTTTTTAGATAAAAAATTAGGTGTAAGATATCAAGACTATGGAGAACCTGTTAGGATTACATGGCATTCTAATTGCCATGCATTGAGAGTTGCAAAGATTGTGGATTCTTCCAAGGCGCTTTTAAGAAGCCTTAAGAATGTTGAACTCATAGAGTTGGAGAGAGAGGAGGAATGTTGCGGGTTTGGAGGGACTTTTAGTGTTAAAGAGCCCGAAATTTCTAAAGCAATGGTGAGTGAAAAAATTGCAGATATCCAATCCAGGAATGTTGAATATTTAGTAGCAGGGGATGGGGGTTGTTTGCTTAATATTAGCGGCGCTATGGAGAAAATGAATTCTAAAATCAAAACAATTCATTTATATGATTTTTTAGCCCAAAGAATTGGAATCTCAGATAAAAAGGAAGCATAATGAGTGAAAATATACTATTTCATTCCACCAAAGAATATGAAGAAGCAATTACTGCCAAGCTTTCTGATGAGCAGTTGCGGAAAAATCTCAAATCTGCAATGGATGTGCTAAAAACTAATAGAAAAAATCTCATTCAAAATAGATACACAGATTGGGAAGGGCTAAGAGAACTTGGGAAGGAAGTCAAAATAAAAGCGCTTTCTCATCTTGATGAGCTTTTGGAAAGATTTGAGAGTAACGCACTCAAAAATGGCTTTAAAGTTCATTGGGCAAGTAATTCTCAAGAGGCAAATGAAATTATTTATCGTCTTAGCGTAGAAAAGAAAATTTCATATGTTTTGAAGGGCAAATCAATGGCAAGCGAAGAAATCCATCTTAATAGTTACTTGAAACAAAAGGGAGTTTTGGCTACTGAGACAGATTTAGGCGAATTAATTATCCAGCTTATTGATGAACCCCCTGTGCATATTGTTGTCCCTGCTATTCATAAAAATCGTTATCAAATCGGAGAAATTTTTAGAGACAAATTAGGCGCTTCATTTGAGAGTGAGCCTCAAAAACTAAATGGTATTGCCAGAAAACATTTGAGAAAAGAGTTTGAGGATTTTAAAATGGGTATCTCAGGAGTAAATTTTGCCATTGCCAATGAAGGGGCAATTTGGTTGGTTGAAAATGAAGGCAACGGAAGAATGAGTACTACTGCTTGTGATATTCATGTAGCTATTTGTGGGATTGAAAAAATAGTAGAGAGTTTTGAAGATGCTTCGATTTTGGATACATTGCTTGTCCCTAGCGCTGTGGGAGCACCTATTACTTGCTATAACAATATCATTACAGGACCTAGGAAACAAGATGATCTTGATGGTCCAAGAGAAGTACATATTATCATGCTTGATAATAATCGTTCAAATATTTTGGCAGACTCTCATTATTATCGTTCTTTAAGTTGTATTCGGTGTGGGACTTGTTTGAATCATTGCCCTGTATATGACAAGATTGGAGGGCATGCTTATTTGTCTGCTTACCCCGGACCTATTGGAGAAGTCATTTCCCCTCAATTATTTGGATTAGATAATTGTGGTTATATGGTTAATCTTTGCAGTCTTTGTGGGAGGTGTTCAGAAGTTTGTCCTGTTAAGATTCCTTTAGCAGACCTTATTAGAGATCTCAGAAGTGAAAAAGTCAAAGAAGGGCGTGGAGATGTAAAAGGCTATGCCAATACGCATCAAAATAAAAATGAAAAAATTGCCATGAAAATTTTTGTAAAATTAGCTACAAGTGGCGTAAAATGGAGAATTTTGTTAAATTTTGTAAATATTTTTTCTCCATTAGGCAAGATGATGCAACATGTTTTGCCCGGAATAAAGGCTTGGACATCCTGTCGAGAATTTCCTCATATCAATGCGACATTGCATGCAAAAGTTAAGAATATCAAAGGAGTGATTTATGAGTAAAATACAAATATTAAATCGTATCCGATCTGCCTTGAATAACAATCATATTCCAAGTTTTGACCCTCACTATAAAGATATTCTAAAATATGAAAATACAGATTTATTACAAGAGTATAAACGACTTCAAATTGCTAATAAAGCCAAAGTAATACAATCTCAGGATTTATCAAGAGATGTTTTGGATACTTTGGTAGAAATAGAAGCAAAAAAGGTTTTATATACCCTGGATTTGCCTTTTGATATAAAAGATCTGGAGGGTAATTTTGAAACAATTGCTTATGATAAAAAGGTTGAGGCTATTCGATCAGAACTTTTTGGGATTGACACCTCTATTGTAAAGGCAGTTTGTGGGGTAGCAAATTTAGGAATTATAGGAATAGCGTCTTCACCCTATAGCCCACGTCTTGCATCTTTGATTACATTAAATTGTATTATTTTATTAGATAAAAATAATATCGTTCCTAATTTATTCGAAGGGACGCAAATGCTCAAAAGCAAAGCAAACAAAGGTATTTTACCTGCAAATTTATTATTTATCGCAGGTCCTTCAAGAACTGCCGATATTGAATTGCAGACAGTTTTTGGAGTACATGGTCCTCAAAATGTGAGTGTTATTTTATATTAAATAAGGAAAGAAATGAAATTAGAAATAGGTGATAAAGCTCCTGATTTTAGACTCAAAAATCAAGATGATATAGAAATTGGCTTGAAAGATTTAAATTCTAAAGTGATTGTTTTGTATTTTTATCCCAAAGACAATACTCCCGGTTGCACGATTGAAGCGCAAGATTTTACAGAAAAATTAGATGATTTTGCTAAAAAAGGTGTTGTAATAGTGGGTATTAGTCCTGATAGCCCCAAGAGTCATAAAAAATTCATTGAAAAGCAAAATCTAAAGCATATTTTACTGAGCGATCCTACTCGTAGCGTAGCTACGAATTATGGTGTATATGCTAAAAAAATGATGTATGGCAAAGAAGTGTTTGGAATTGTGCGATCCAGCTTTATTATTGACAAAAATGGGGAGATAAAAAAAGTATTTTATAATATCAAAGCAAAAGGTCATGCTCAAGATGTTTTAGATAGCTTATGACGAGAAAACCATAAAGTGAGGATTTTAGTTTTTAGCATAAAGAAGTCTGAAATTTATTTTTGCTCAGGAAACATTGTTGTTGCAATATTGGTATTTTGCTATAATCGTATCTTTAAAATAAAAGGATAATTTCAATGGATAATGGAATATTTTTATGCTCAATTTCAAATGTAAGTAGTGGGAATTGTAGTGAAGATTGCGGGTATTGTGCCCAAAGTTCTCATTATCAAAGTGATATTGAAAAATATAAATTTAAAGATCCGGATATTGTACTTAAAGAAGCAAGGATGCTTAAAAATTATGGTGCTTTGGGATTTTGTCTTGTGACTGCCGGGAGAGGCTTGGATGATAAAAAATGTGAATACATTGCCAAAACAGCTAAAATGATTAAAGATGACGGACTGGATTTGCATATTATTGCTTGTTGTGGGCGAGCAGATATTGATTCGCTTATTTATCTCAAAAAAAATGGCGTTGATAGTTATAATCATAATCTTGAAACAGCTAAAGATTTTTTTCCTAAAATCTGCACGACCCATCCATGGAGTGAGAAATTTGAAACTTGTGAAAATGCTTTGAGTGCAGGGTTGGGACTTTGTAGTGGTGGGATATTTGGTTTGGGAGAAAGTTGGGGAGATAGGATTGAATTACTCAAAGCTCTCCAGATTCTCTCTCCGCACTCCACACCTGTTAATTTTTTTATCCCTAATTCTGCTTTGCCTATCAAACAAGATATTTTGAGTCCTGAGGAAGCTCTGGAATGCGTCGTGTTAGCAAGAGAATTTTTGCCAAAAGTACGTTTAATGATAGCCGGAGGTAGAGAAATTGTATTTGGCACAGATCAAAAAGCATTGTTTGATTGTGGTATCAATGCTGTGGTATTGGGTAATTATCTCACTACAAAAGGAGACACTCCTCAAAAAGATGTAGAAATGATTCGATCCTATGGGCTTGAAATTGCTACTACTTGCCATTGAGAAAAGAGAAAATGCTCAAAGAAATTTGTCAAAATATTAAAAAAAGGATTCAAGAAGCTTATGCTTTTCTTACACATGAACAAGAAATGTTTTATTATGCTTCATCACTGAGTTTTTATACAATTTTTGCTTTGATTCCTTTGTTATTGATATTATTTTCAGTGATGTTGAATTTTCCTAATTTTAAAGATAGTCTCAATCAAATTAAAACTTTGATTCTCTCAAATATTCTCCCTGCTCATACAGAAATCATTACTTCTTTTCTGGATACTTTTATACAAAATAGCTCAAAACTTGGGATAATAGGATTTATTTATATTATTTTTACTTCTTTAATGTTTTTCAGGAATTATGAGTATATTTCTTCTAAAATGTTTAATTCCAAACCCAGAAAATTTTTTGATTCTTTGATAGTGTATTGGGCGATGGTAACGCTTTTTCCTATAGCGATATCTTTGAGTATTTATTTTAGTGGTGAAGTCCAAAATGTGCTTAAAAATAAGGCAGATGATTCATTCTTGTCTGATTTTTTATTATGGTTGGCAACTTGTGTATTGTTTTTAATTTTATTTCGTATCTCTGCTAATAAACCGCTCAATAAAAAAATATTAGTTTTTACTTCATTTTTAAGTGCAAGTATATGGGATTTATTAAAATGGGGGTTTGTGTATTATATTTCATACAACAAAACTTATCCTACTCTTTATGGATCTGTATCGATTTTATTAATTTTGATGCTTTGGATTTATATTTCTTGGTTAGTGCTGCTCTTTGGAATGCGTTCATGTCAAGCTTGTATCAGCAATTTTGGAAAAAAAGATGAAAAGGTAATTTAGGATTTGCCCTATTTTTATCCTTCTTCTATCTCTATGTTTTCTATCCCTTCTTCTGCCTAACTTTCCTATCTCTGCTATCTTTCTGACTTGTTTTCTCCTATCCTTATCTCTTACTCTATCTTACTTTGATTTTATTGTATTTTTCTTGCAGGACGCATACTTTGCCATTTAGGATGAGATTTTATTTGAAGTTGGTATTTTTGTTTTTTGTTTTGCTCTTCTTGGAGTTTTTTTTGTTTTTCTTTTTTTTCAATCAAATCTTTTTTGTCGATGGTTTTAGGGTCATAATGATTATTCTGATAAAAACTATCACTCTTTGGGGATGGGATTGATTCATAAGGTTTAAATACATTTTTAGGTCTTGCTTTTTGGGTTTGATTGACTTGGGGTCTGTAATTGAGTGATTTGTAT